>JBFJTQ010000113.1:0-7017 GCA_041625275.1 Binatia bacterium
GCTGCGCCGACGGGCGCCCGAGCCGAGCCGCGTCACCCTTATTTGTCATGGGAGAGTATGCGTTTACGAGGTACCATGTCAAACTCCCATCAGGCTTCCACCGTCATCGCGATGGCTCATTCCGGCGGGCGCAGAGAACGATTCAATCGAGCTATCCGGCGCCGAGCCTGGTGATCGTTCGCGCTGCCTGCACCATGCTCGACGCCGGCCCGTCATCCTCGAATTAGCTAACTGTGAACACTTCCGTGGTGAGAATCTCTTGTTTACTGGGCGTGATCACCGCGGGGAGATCTTCGGCAGTAATCACGATTCTAAATTCATTAAGCGCCGTCACGCCGGTGAATTTACCGACACGGTTCTTCCCTACCTGCATTTGCCCCAAATTGACAGTCCGGCCCTGCGGCACTTGCGCCCATACGACGTACAATTTCCTTGGCGGCAAAAGATTTTCCGGGGGCGCCAAGTGACTCACTTCAATCTTGACCACCGAGTTTCCATTGCCATCTTTGGAAATTTTCGCCGCTCCCAACGCCGCTGGGGCGTCAGGAGAACTGCGCAACGCCACTGTTTGTGCGCACGCAGCGGCAAAAGTAAAAACCAGAAATAATAAAAACAGTTGTACAGATTTCATGAAACATCCTCCTTCTTGATCTAATCGAATTATTGGACGGCGGAACGAATCAGGTATTCGAAGTCAGCGCAATTTGCTGATCTCGATCACACGGGATGGCCGCAGTGGCGGATTGCGAGATATTGACATTCACAAGACAATAAAATCACCTCTTTCGGATGGGCCACAGAGTCAAAGAGAGAGGCCTTCGCCGTCGTGAGCACGCTGTCCACCCGCGGTTCTCATCAGCCTTGCTCGAGTAATTCGTGAAGTTTTTCCGTTTTCAAGATTAACCGGCGACCGTCGCGTTTAATTGCGCCTTGAGCCTCGAAATCCGACAACGTCTCGGTGACCTTCTGACGCGAAAAGCCTATGGAGTCCGCAAGATCTTCATGAGTGGTCTTGACCGCCAGAATGACCCCCCGCGAATCTTGAACGCCGAAAGAGCTTCCAAGATCCATCAGCTCCAACGCCAGTCGCTTGCGCAACGGGGTCCCCATCCCGCGAATACATCGCGAATAACTGTTCCAAACTCGGGACGTCAAAATCTCATTCCCTTTTAAGTACGTTTCTAAGGAAATATTCATCAACGCTTCAACGGCCTTTTCAGGTGCGATTGCGCCGATCGTGCAGTCAATAGCCGTTTCACATCGGTAGGGATGGTATCTTTGAGGGAACAAAGAACCGACGCCGAAAAACTCCCCCCTCCCCAAAGGCGTAACAAGCACACGGTGGAATAGGTGATTAACCCAAGAGAGTTTCACAATCCCTTTGAGCACTATGTACAATCGATCCGCTTTCTCCCCCTGCTCGAAGAGCCGAGTCTTTCGTTTCACCGCTGTAACATCTAGGTTCGCAGCCAGCTTGTCGAGTGTGTGTTGCGGTAACGATGATAGACGTTTCAATTTTCTCAGTGTTCCGGCATCGACCCTCGTGTTTATCATAACTAAACCTTTTTCACTCCGTCATGGCAATATGTTTAGGTCGCAAAAATTGTCACAAAGTAGACGAAATATGCGATAAGTCGCAGGCATCCCTTCTTTTGTAGCACTTCGCTCTTGCCATTCAATCGGTGGCTTCTTATACGTTTCTGCGTGATAACACTAAAGGAGGATTTATGACTGTTCAAAAATTGATGACGATTACGATCGGCGCGGGGTTTTTGGCCGCCACCGTCGGCTGCACGCTAAACAAGCCTCCCACACAGCGCGAAGAAGCGACCGGCATCGGCGCCCTTGTTGGCGGCGGTAGCGGTGCCATCATCGGCAGCGTCGCCGGAGGCGCCCTGGCAGGAGGACTCGTGGGCATGCCCTTAGGTGCCCTCG
The DNA here is from genome assembly GCA_041625275.1 of Binatia bacterium. Classification (GTDB taxonomy): domain Bacteria; phylum Desulfobacterota; class Binatia; order UBA9968; family UBA9968; genus JBFJNS01. Next base: position 1,936 of record JBFJTQ010000113.1, read on the forward strand.
CCGGTTATTATTACGGCGATAAGTTAAGCTATTCCGACCGCGTGGCCGTGCGGGAGACGGAGCGCGGCACGGTTCTCAGTTTGTCTGATGTCCTTTTTGAATTTGACAGAGCGGAGCTGAAAAACGAGGCCAGGGAGAATGTCGAACCGCTTGTCAGCTACCTCAAGGATAATCCCGCGCAAAGAGTGGTGATAGAGGGGTATACGGACAACGTCGGCACGCGCGATTATAATCTCGACCTCTCCCAAAGACGGGCGGAGACGGTGCGGAATTTCCTGATTCAAAATGGGATCTCGCCGACGAGAGTCACAGCGCGAGGCATGGGAGAAGCCAACCCCATTGCCTCCAACGACACAGAATCCGGACGGCAACTGAACCGCCGGGTCGAGGTCGTGCTGGCCAAGATTGGCTAACCGCAACACGAAAAGGTCGATGGCCAGTTATAGGGGGGCCCCCTTTGGCCCCCCTTTTCTTTCGTTGCCGCTCTCAAGATGCTTACCACGCGATTTCTGAGCCCGAGACACTCCAATCCACGCCGCGCACTGGAAGCACGGCGACGCTAGCGGGATGCTTGGCGGCTAGGTGCTCCAGAACCCCAACTGAAAAATCAACCTCTTCCATATGCCGGTACAGCTCTCGCGTCGCATAGCTTTCGTCGCGTGTGCCGATAGCATCCTGGATTTGGTCGAGTTTTTGGTAGACTGCGGGAGCTACGTCTCTCACCAGATTTAAGAGAGTCCTGCTGTGAAACACCATTAGCAAAGAATTCCACAAGCCACCGCTCATGACCAGCTCGCGGGCCGACGACGACTTTGGATTTTCGATAAACAGTTTTACACCATGCAGGCCCAAGGTTGCCAGGTCTCTTACCTTTTCACCCGGAACTATGTAGCCATAGCCTGGATTGGGCCTATCGGGCATGAATCCAAGCAGGACTATTCTGGAAGGATCTTTCTCCACCGCACAGAAGGCAACCGCGACATACCCCAACAAGAGATTCTCTTCTACAAGGTAACGGTCCAAAGGGAAGACCGCCACATTGGATCCAGGATAGCGCCTGTATACATGCATTAGGGTTAACAGAAGGCTAGCTGCACTGCCTCTGCCCCTCCTCTCCACGACCACCGTGCCCTTCGGGCGCTGCGCAAGCTCGTACCGCAACTGCTGATGGGTCAAGTCATGTCGACTTACTACGATAAACAGTTGATCAGGAGGGATCAGCCGCTCAGCTCGGTCCACAGTTTGAGCGAGGACGAATCGGGCTCCGACCAGGTTGATGCGCTGTTCGGCATCGCCGTCACCTCTCGACCGGCGGATGAGAGCTTGTCGGTGATTTTCCTGGCCGGCGGCAAAAACTATGCCGCATCTATGCACCGACTCTAAAGCGTCGAACATCGCAGCTCCGCTTTTCTGCAAACTACGAGGGAGTCGAAGTAACGGCCCGAAAGCTGTCGAGGCTTTAGAGGCTAAACCCATCGCCTGCGAGGGTGCAGCGCGATGGCGACGCTTTTGTAAACAATCAGAAATTGGGCTTTATGTTATGCTCAGCGCATAGCATCCGTGCCTTGAACGTGGTGATGAACGGATCTTTACTGATCTGCACCAATCTGGATGCCCCCGCGCTTTGCTTTTCAATGACTGGCGATCCGCCGTGAAGCAGGGCTTCTTTTGGCACCCTATAGAGGTCGCCGCTTCCTCGCTCAACATACGCTCCGGGTTCATTTAGGTCTGGCCACGACACTTCGGGAAGACCTGTCCGTCTTTCCGGCTCCATCGAAATCTTTCTTGCCTCTTCAGCCATAATTTTTCTCCCTTCCTTCCTTGTTTGGTGTACAGTCAGCAATCGCCTCCGAGATTTCACGCATGCACCCTCGTGACGCACTACAAAGTAGGCAACGCCGATGCCACAGCGGAAAACCTTCAGAGACCGCTCACTTAGTGAAAAAAGCCGCTTAGTGCTGCTAGGGAAAGTGTCCAACAAAGTTGACGGGGTCATAAAACAAACCCGATCCTCTCATCGCGCATTCCAAGCATCTATCCGATTCCCTGTAAGGTTTATGAGGGCGACTCGGCTAAGAAAGATTTTTTGAGTTGTAAGCGAATCTGGACAGATAATTTAGGCGGGACGGCAAAACGTGGATTCTTGAGGAGTTTCGATGTCCAATATGTCTAAGCCGTAAGACGTGGCTCCGCAAAAGTGGCTCGGGCGATTTCAATGGGTCAGCTGATAGAGCTTGAGCTTGTTATAGAGTGTAGCCCGGCTGATGCCGAGAAGTTTTGCGGCCTGCGTTCGTTTGCCCCTGGCCTTTTGTAACGCATCCTTGATCTTCTCTTTCTCGAAATTCTCCAAGGCCTGTTTTCGTGCTCGCCGCAGAGGTTCTTGAGACTTTTCATCGGCCGCCGGGCCCTGAAAGAGAACGTCCGGGCTGATTTCTGGCCCCGGACTTAGCAATACGCTGCGCTCGATTACATTCTCAAGCTCTCTAACGTTCCCAGGCCAGGTATGCTCCAAGAGGGTTTTTAGGGCTTTGGCTGACATAATTTTGGCTTTCAGGCCGTCCAGCCTGCAATATCGCTCAATAAAGTGCTGCGCCAAAAGGGGAATATCCTCCCGCCGCTGTCGGAGCGGTGGGAGAACAATGGGGACTATGGCGAGGCGGTAATAGAGATCGTCCCGAAAGTTCATTTTTTCCACCTCCTGCCTGAGATCTTTGTTGGTTGCCGAGATTACTCGGACATCGACCTTGATGGGTTTGTTGCTCCCCACAGGACGGACCTCGTTCTCCTGGAGAACCCTCAATAGTTTGGACTGCATCGCCGGGGTCGTGTCGCCAATCTCGTCGAGAAATATAGTCCCCCCATGGGCCTCCTCAAAGAGTCCTTTCTTTTGACTGACGGCACCCGTAAAGGCTCCGCGCACGTGACCAAATAGCTCGGTCTCCAATAGTGTCTGCGGCAAGGCTCCACAGTCGACAGCAACAAAGGGACGGTCGGCCCGAGGGCTCAGTTGGTGAATGGATCTGGCAACCAGCTCCTTGCCCGTTCCCGATTCTCCCTGGATCAGAATTGTGCTATGGCTGTTTGCCACAAGTTTGATCAGGCGAAAGAGATCTCTCATCGGCTTGCTTCGACCGACCATATTGCTAAATTCGCTCGCAACCACCAATTGACTTCTCAGGCAGTCCACTTCGCGAGTCAGCCGGTGATGCTCCAGGGCCTTTCTTACCGTCAGTTTGATCTCTTCGTTGTCTGCCGGCTTCGTTAGATAGTCATAAGCCCCTTCTTTCACGGCGGTGACAGCCGATTCAATGCTGCCATATGCCGTAAGGACAATGCAGGGCAGACTTGGGCTCAACATCTTGGCCTTCCGCACTAGTTCAATGCCGTTCAAATCGGCCATCCTGAGGTCCGTTATAAGCAGAGCGAAACTGTCTGTTTCCAAGAGATTCAGCGCTTCTTCGCCTGAGGAGACGGCCTCGACCTGGTAGCCCTCTTTTGCGAGGATCCTTTGAAAAAGAGCCTGCGTATTCACCTCGTCGTCTACTACCAGAATTTTTTCCCCAACTGGTGTCATGTTATTACACCATGCTAGATCTTCGGGTATAAGGACGCAGCAACTTACTTCCCCGGGACCGGTAGATAGACGGAGAAGGCCGCACCTGAGCCCGGACTGCTCTTGACTTCAATCCGCCCTCCATGAGATTTCACAATGGTCTCACATATAGAGAGGCCGAGCCCCATGCCACCTTTTTTCTTTGTAGTGAAGAAAGCGCGAAAGACTTTAGGCAAATGCTCCGGGCTAATGCCTTTCCCAGTGTCCGTCACGGAGATTTTGACCTCATTGAGGGCTCCGGCACCCATTCGATCAATGCTTTCGACTGTTACGGCCTTCTCTGCCCGCAAGATCAGAACTCCTCCGCTTGGCATGGCCTCAACTGCATTAAAAATGAGGTTTAAGAGCACCTGCCCTATTTGCTGCGGGTCCGCATAGATCCATGGTAGATCCCGCTCGATTTCGAACTCCGCTTCCACCTTTGCCTTTTCAAGATGACGCAAAATCAGACTCGTGCTGTTTCGCAAAACATCCTGAAGATCGATCATCTGCTTGTCGGCAATCGCCGGGCGGGCAAAATCCAAGAGATCCTGCACGATTTTTTTGCAGCGGCCAGCCTCCTTCTCAATAATGGTCATGGGTTGATGGTGAGGGTGCGAGGGCTCAATTTCGGTCAACAGGTCCTGAAGGAACCCCAAGACATTTTGCAGCGGGTTGTTGAGCTCATGCGCGATCGAGGCCGCAAGCTCGCCCAGTGATACGAAGCGATCGGATATGATAAGCTGCTGTTCCAACTCATGGGCTAGATCTATGTATTTTTGTTCGCTATCTCGAAGCATCTGCTCCATTTGCTTGCGCCGACTGATGTCGCGAACCACGCTTGTGATAAATGTCCCGTCAGCCGTTTCTATCGGGCTCAAAGTGATCTCCACCGGGAATTCGCTCCCATCCCGACGCCGCGCTACGACTTCAAGGCCGAGCCCCATCGGTCTGGTTAGCGGCTCAGCGGCATAAGCCGCGCGGTGGTGCACATGGGCGTCGCGAAAGCGTTCGGGAATTAAAATCTCAAGTGATTTTCCGACCAATTCGTGTCGCTGGTAACCGAAAATTTTCTCTGTACAAACGTTGGTGAAAACAATGGTGCCGTCATGTTTGAGGATCACGACAACGTCGGAAAGCCCTTCAAGAAGGGATTCAAAAAGGTTTTGGGTTCGCAGAAGCTTGTTGACAGAGTAGGTTGGCTTTTTCTTTTGAGGATCCCGCGTCGCTAACACCACTAAGCGACCTCCCGGGAAAGGCTGTAGAGAAACATATTCCCGCGGGATTGGCTTGTCAACTATCGCTGCTTGTCCCCGGTATTCGGCATGAAGATGGGATACTTTTTCTTTTCAGCGCGACCTGTCGAGTAAGTTACCTCTGTCTAAACAGCTCACGTTCCGTCGATATGCTAAAAAAAAAGCCCCAACTCTTTCGAAGTTGGGGCTTTCAAACTAAATCCGGCGGCGTCCTACTCTTCCATAGGGCGACCC
>JBFJTQ010000114.1:0-6982 GCA_041625275.1 Binatia bacterium
ATATCGTAGGGGGTAAGGTTGGTTTCGACGAAATCGATTTTGGCATCCCTAGCGATGGCGCGCAGCGTTTCTCGGGTGATACCGTCCAACACATTCCTGTTTCCCGGCGTGTGAATCGTGCCGTCGGAGACGAGAAAAAAATTATGGGCGTTGGATTCGCTCAGGTTGCCGTCTATGTCGAGCATCAAGGGAATGGCTTCGGCATCGACTTGCTTGGCTTCGAAGCTAGCGAGCGTATGGTTCATTTTGTTGGTGACTTTCGCCTTGGGTTCGAGACACTGCGGCGGAACTCTGCGGGTAGACGGTATGACCAGCACGGCACCCTCAACGTAATGCTTGGCAAACTCGCGGAAATTGACATTGACGCAATATATGGCGACAGTCGCACCACCCGTAACCCGATTGCCCTGCGACGAGCGCAGGCCACGGCTAACGACCTGCCAGATGGCGTAGTCGTCGTTGTCCTTGAGCAACGGCTTGTTTCTTTCCAACACTTCCAAAGACAGGCGTTCCATCTCCTCGGGCGAGACGCCGCACTCGATTCGCGTGTACCGCAGCGAACGATAAAGCCGGGCGATGTGTTCTCGGAGCTTGAACGGTTCATGGCCGAATGTTCGCGTGACGTCGTAAACCCCGTCGCCGGCATTGAATCCGGAATCCAGCACCGACACCTTGGCTTCGCTTTCCGGTAAGAAACAGCCGTTCAAATAAAAAACCTTTTCGTTCATGGTCTTCCCTCCATGCGCAGCAGAGCTTGATACTATCACGGATCTCCAATTCCCAGGCAAGACTGCAATGCGGGTGCGATCTCTCCGTCTGATGGTGATTCGGCGAAGGAGGTCACGGATCCCTGTCTGAGCTGCCTGCAGAGCACCTTAAATGCTTCCCACCCAATCACCGATCCACGCATTCGTTTCCTCCGGGACCTGCCAAAAAAATCCGTGCGCCTGCCCGGCAAGGACTTTCAACTTTGCCCCAGGAATCCTCTCCGCCATGACCTCCGACTGCGGAACGTGATTACTGCCGACGGTATCGCCATCGCCGATCACGACGAGCGTCGGCGCTTTCACTTCCGCCAAACGATGCGTTCCCTCCCAATTGTGCCGAGCCATGCACAGCTCGATATAATCGGGCAGCTTGGCATGGGTTGACCATGCCAACTCGTGAAACGCTCGAACACGCTCCGGATGCGCGGCGCGAAATGACGCCGTGAAGTAAGTGTCCGAATCACAAATTTCGTGGCGGATAAACTCTTCGAAACCTTTTTCAATCAGTTCGATAACGAGATAGGAGGGAAGCCCGGGCACGCAATTTTGACCGCTGCGAGCCGCCGGGCCCGATCCGCTGGCAGCGAGAATGAGGCTTTTTACCTTGGCAGGATGATTAAGCGTCATAGCGAGTGCGATACGCCCACCCATCGAGTGACCCAATAGATGCGCTGAGTCAATGTCCAAGTAGTCAAGCAGCGCGACGACATCGCAGGCTAGCTGTTCAATGGTGCAAACGCCGGTCACCCTGCTCGAACGACCGCAACCCCGCGGATCGAGGGTGATGACGCGCATCGCCGTTGCCAGTTGAGGGACCTGGTGAGATCGCCACACATCAGCCGAAAAGCCCGTTGCCGGAACGAGCACCAAAGGCTCTCCCTGCCCATGCGATTCATAATAGAGATCAACGCCCGTGGGGAGCTTTGCAGATGACATCGGTCGGCCTCCTTTGGTTTATGAGTCAAACCGCAGCCAAGGCCGAGTTCTTGCACAGCCACGCTGCTGCTGTCAAACCGCCATAAGCCTTTGTTGGACGTCGCGGTCAACTCTTGTTGCCTTGAATTCGGGGTGGTACAAGAAACCCAATACCGTTGACGGGGAGAACAACCATGGCCATCAAACTATACGACGCGGTGCCTTCGTCCAACAGCGACCGTGTGAAGATCGTGCTTCATGAAAAAGGTCTTCCCTACGAACGGGTGACGCTCGACCTGGGCAAGAAAGAACAAAAGAAGCCCGAGTTCCTGAAGTTAAATCCGTACGGGAAAGTCCCCGTCATCGACGACGGCGGCAAGGTCTTGTTCGAATCCTGCATCATCAATGAATACCTTGATGAGCAATACCCCACCCCGGAGCTGATGCCGAAAGACCCCTACCTGCGGGCGCGGGGCCGAGTCCTGGTGGATTACGCATTGAATTATCTTCATGAGCCGTATTGGGGGTTGCGGCATGAAATGCTCAAAATAGAATCTGAGCGCAACACGTCCGACTTGGAAGAAAAGCGCCAAATCCTAACACGCCTTCTTCAATATCTCGAAGCCGCCCTTGGAGACAAACCTTATTTTCTCGGAGACATCAGCCTGGCGGATATCGATATCCTGCCCCGGTTCCTGCGCCTGCAATCTTACGGCGTTCTCCTGGAACCGTCGTTGCCGAGGCTCAACGCGTGGCTGGAAAGAATGAAACTTCGCCCTTCAGTGCAACCGTTCGTCTAGGTCAACTCGACCCAATGCCTCGCTGACGCCTCACTCGATACCAACATCCCGGTCGCAGGCTTTTTGGAAAGATTGCTAAGCGGCATGAGCACTACTGCAATTGAGGCAATCGCTGCGCTTCACAAAAACTGCGCCGGGACGGCAAGAGGCGTTTCAGATTTTGCCGATCGTTTCGCCGGGCAGCTCGATGCGGGTCTGACGTCCGAGGATTTCCAACAACACGGCGACTCGTTCGCTTCCCTTCATCTCGCGTTCGAAAACGGCTTCAAGACCCGCAAAAGGCCCTTCGTTGATTCGCACGGTGTCGCCCGGCCTGATTGGAACGGGTTCCAGCCGTGCCACACCTTCGGGGCAGCGCTCCTTTAACTCGCGGATGATTTCATCCCCGACTTCGGCAATCGTATCGCCGAATTTGAGAAAATCCCTCACGCCCGGACAATAACGCGCCGCCTTACCTGAAGTGACAAGGTCCAAGCGGCAAAAAAGATAGGAGGGGAAAAGGGGCACGAGGACCCACAGGAACCTGGTAGCAATCCGCCGTCGCGTACGGAGCCACGGGAGAAACACCTCCAGGCGCAGATCAGACAGCCGTTTTTCAACCTCTCCTTCTTTTTTTGCTTTCGTCCGAATCGCGTACCAGCGGAGTCCTGGCTCGATCAGCAAAGAAGTGCGTTTCATGCAATCCCATCCGTCAACCCATCAGCGGTCGGCGCTCATTCGTTACCAAAAAGAGTTTACCAAATCACCTTAAAAATGATAACATGTAAAACGTAGTATGGCTCGCGCACGAGGGCTCAGATAGGAAATATTGACTTTAGGCCAAAACGGCGCTTGACTGTAGAGAGGAAGCATATCCGGTGAAGAGGTTGTTGTTTGATAGCGTCTAAGAGTCAAAGAACGCTATGGGCTGGCCGACCAGGACGTCAAATAAAGGGAGGTCGAACGCAAGCCTTGACACAACTCGGATCTTACCCCGCAATCGCACGCAGTTCTCTCCTCCTTGGCTTACATCTGTCAACCTCAGGGTGATGCAGATACGCATAAGACCGCCGTCGCCGGGCGTTTTTCAAGTAAAGAGCTTTCGTTGCCGATTATTTCTATTGTGTGGGCCCATGCATTTGGAACCCGGTCATATTTGGGCGGACCGAAAATTCAACGCCGTAACGGGGGGCTGTTGGAATGGACCGTAACGAAGAGTTTGAAACGATCATCAAGAAAGATCGCGACCGACACCAATCTCGAGCCTGGCGGGGAAATCTGCTCGGCTACCTCGAGAAAGTCAAAGAAGATCCTTCCACCACCAAGCTAGCACATGCCCGGGTTTACGACATCATGATGAAGGCCGGGGTTCGCGACATACAAGAAAGCGAAGACCCCCGCGTCAAACGACTATACAAGGACGAATTCATCAAGGTCTATAACTTCTTTGCGGATGAATTTTTCGGCATTGAAAAGACAGTGGCTCATATCGTGCGGTACTTCCATGCCGCCTCCTTAAAGGGAGAAGAGAGCCGACAAGTCATCTACTTGATGGGACCGGTGGGATCCGGAAAAAGTTCTCTGGTAGAAAAGCTTCACCGCGGCCTGGAAGAAAGCGAACCCCTATTTGCGATCGAAGGCTGCCCCATGTTCGAGGAACCATTGCACCTCATTCCTCGGCACTTGCGCAAAGAATTTGAAAAGATGTTGGGCGTCCACATCGAGGGAGATCTTTGCCCCGTTTGTCGATACCGTTTGAAGGAAGAATTCGGGGGAAAATATGAAGAGGTCCCCGTTGCCACGGTGGAGTTTTCCAAACGCGCCCGGGTCGGAATCGGAGTCGTGCCGCCCGTGGATCCGAACAACCAGGACACATCGGTTCTCATCGGCAGCGAAGATATTTCCAAACTCGATCTTTACTCGGAGGGCGACCCCCGAGTTCTCGAGCTGAACGGAGCCTTGAACATCGGCAACCGCGGCGTCGTCGAATTCATTGAGGTGTTCAAGAATGAGATCGAGTATCTTCACTGTATGATCACGGCCACTCAGGAAAAGGTCGTGCCCGCGCCCGGTCGCCACGGACTCGTCTACGTTGACACCGTCATTGTCGCGCATTCGAATGAGGCAGAATGGCAAAAATTCAAAGCGGATCATACCAACGAGGCGATCCTCGACCGTATCGTGGTCATTCGTGTGCCCTACAACCTGCGGCTCTCCGAAGAGGTCAAAATCTACCAAAAGATTATTCGTCATTCGGATTTCCGGGCCCATGTGGCTCCCCATACGTTGGAAATCGCCTCTATGTTCGCCATCCTGTCGCGCCTTGAACCGACGAGCAAGTGCGACCTCATGACGAAGCTCAAGCTCTACAACGGCGAAGAAGTCGTGGAAAAGGGAAAGACCAAGAAGGTGGACCTCCAGGAACTCAGAGAGGGCTCCAAGCGCGAAGGCATGTCGGGAATTTCGACGCGATTTATTATGAAGGCCTTGGATAACGCGCTGTCGGACAATACCGCGGGGAACTGCATCAACCCGATCAATGTCCGCGAAGCCCTCATCAACATGACAAAGGAAGCAGACCTCCCGGACGATACCAGGAAGCAGTACTTGGAATTTTTGCAGGATACGCTGCACAAAGAGTACCTCGAAGTCTTGGAGAAGGAGATCACTCGGGCATTTGTCTATTCATACCAAGAGCAGGCCGAATCGCTGTTTCAGAACTATCTCGACCATGCGGAAGCCTACGTGAACAAGAGCAAGGTAAAAGACCGCAATACCAAGGAAGAGCTGTCTCCTGACGAAGGTTTTATGAAATCCATCGAGGAGCAAATCGCCATTATCGGCTCGGCAGCCGATGGCTTTCGCCAGGAAGTCATTGCGTACCTCTGGGCCGCCAATCGACGCGGCGAAAAAATCGACTATCGAAGCTATGAGCCGCTCAAGGAGGCCATCGAAAGAAAACTGAGCACCTCTGTGCGCGATCTGAGCCGGGTTGTCACCAAGACGCGCACTCGCGATGAGGAGCAATCCCAGAAATACGATGCCATGGTTAAAAAGCTATTGGAGAACGGCTATTGCCCAAGCTGTGTCGATATGGTCCTTAAGTATGCCGCCAACAACTTGTGGAAGGACTAGTACTTAACGCCGTCGACAATTTCAAGGTCACGTTAAGGGATCGGGGCTATGGAGACGATTTTTCGCCCGTACAATCCCTCTTCCGGGCAGCGTAGCGACCGTAGCGCTGGCGATCGCTTGCGCCACCGGCGGAAGATTCGCGAGGCGATTCGAAACAACATCGCTGACATTATCGCTGAGGAGTCCATCATCGGACGGGACAAGAACCGCATCATCAAGGTCCCGATTCGGGGTGTAAAGGAGTACCGATTCGTCTACGGCGAAAACGTTCCGGGCGTGGGTCAGGGCGGCGATCAGTCACCCCAACCCGGACAAGTCATCGGCACGAGCAAACAGGCGGGATCGGGGCCCCAAGCCGGGGACCGACCGGGGGTCGATTATTATGAGACCGAAGTCAGTTTGGATGAAATCATCGAACTCATGTTCGAGGACCTGGAGCTACCGGACCTCGAACGGAAGCGCCTGCGCCAACTCGAGGCCGAAAAACTGATACGTCAGAAAGGCTATCGAAAAAAAGGGGTCCGGGTACGTTTGGACAAAAGAAGGACGGCGGTTTCCCGGGTAAAGCGTAAGAAAGCTTCTCAGCGCGCGCAAAACACCGCTCTGCAAAGAGACCGCTTCCCCTTCCACAAGGATGACCTGCGGTATCACCACACCGTGACCGAGATCCGGCGGGAATCGAACGCCGTCGTTTTCTGCATCATGGACACCTCCGGTTCTATGGACACGGTCAAGAAATACTTGGCGCGAAGCTTCTTTTTTCTACTGTACAGGTTTCTGTGCACGCGCTATCAAAACGTTGAAATCATCTTTATCGCCCACCATACCGAAGCCACCGAAGTCACGGAGGATGAGTTCTTTCACAAGGGAGAATCCGGCGGGACGTTCATCTCCTCTGGATACAATAAGGCCCTCGAAATTATCCATCAGCGGTACCATCCGACGCTTTGGAACGTTTACGCCTTTCACTGCTCCGACGGAGACAATTTCGAATCCGACAACCCAGCCACTCTGAAGGCCGCTCAGGAACTCGCCAAGGTTTCGAACCTGTTTGGCTATGGCGAGATTAAACCCCTTGGGGCCGGTTATTATGGAAGCACGATGATCCAATTCTTCTCCCAGATTCAGGAGCCGAACTTTCAAACTGTCCAGATCCAACGCAAGGAGGATATCTGGCCATCGTTTAAGGCTCTTCTGAGTAAGGATCGCGCCCGAGATGACGCCGCATAACTCTTCCGCCGTGACGGACAAATACACCATCGCTGACCTGCAAAGCTGGAACGAGCGGATCCTCGAATGGGTGAAGTACTTTGGTCTCGACGCCTACCCTCAAGAGTTCGAGGTCTGCGACTACGAGGCCATGCTTTCCTACATGGTCTATTCAGG
>JBFJTQ010000115.1:0-6977 GCA_041625275.1 Binatia bacterium
GTGGCCCTCGCCGGCGGCAATGGCGGCGCCAGTTCGGTTTCGTTGCTGGGACACGCCGCCGCGATGATTCATGCCGGCCTTGTGGATTTCATGCTCGTCATCGCCGCCGCGGCACCCTTTGCGGAGCACCGCCCAGGCCGCGTCGAGCCCATGGATACTCGCGACTTTGAAATGCCTTTCGGCGTCATGGGACCGAACTGCAAGATCTCATTCGTCAAGAGCCGCTATATGCACGAGTCGGGGATGACGGACGACCACTTCGGCAAGATCGCCGTCACAGGACGATACCATGCGACCTTGAATCCCAATGCTTACCTGAGAAAACCGTTGACCCTTGACAATTACAAAAACTCCCGCCTGGTCTCGGACCCAATTCGGCTTTATGATTGCGTGCTGCCGGCGAACGGCGGCAAGGCCTATATCATGGCCTCGGCGCAGCGGGCCAGATCGCTGCCCAAGCCGCCGATTTACCTCCTTGGCTGGGGCGAGCGCGAAAACCCCAGTGCTGGCCCGCGTTACCGCGCCAATCCCTTGGTCACGGGCATTCGTGAATGCGCCCAGGCGGCTTTCAAGATGGCTGGGTTGGCGCATAAGGATATTCGAGTGCTCAATCTCTACGACGACTACATCCCCATCGTCATGCTGCAAATCGAAGACCTGGGATTTTGCCAGAAGAACGACAAGGAGTTCTTCGAGAAAACGGATTTTACTTTCAAAGGCGACCTGCCGATCCAGACAAGCGGCGGCATGGTCAACTGCGGCCAGCCTTCGACCACGGGCGGGATGCTCCATGTGATCGAAACCGTGCGCCAGCTCAGAGGCGAGGCCGGCGCGCGCCAAGTACCCCACGCCACGTACGGCATTGCCACCGGGCTCGGCGCGGTCAATTACGGCAAGAATTTCGGCTGCACGGCGGCGGCGATTTTAGGCAAAGAGGCTTAACGCACGCTCGGGCGCCATCTCGCAAACTGAAGCTCCCAACTCGCTGCTGAAAAAGGACTGTGACAATGGCAGAAGAAAAAAGACAGATTCCCAAACCCCTTCCCCAAATCACCCCGCTCACGCAACCGTTCTGGGACGGCGCCAAGGCGGGAAAGTTGGTTATGCCGCGATGCAAGGATTGCCAGTCCTGGGTGTGGTGTCCGCGCCCTGTATGCGGCGAATGCGGCAGCGATCAACTCGAATGGACGCAACTGAGCGGCCGCGGCAAGGTCTTTGCCTTCACGGTCATTCGTGAGGTGGTCGGCCGCGCTCTGAGAGGCTTCGCTCCCGACATCCCCTATGTCACTGCCTGGATCGACCTCGACGAGGGACCGAGGTTCTGCAGCAACATCATCGGCTGCCCCATCGAAGACGTCAAGATTGACATGGACGTCGAGGTCGTCTTTGAAGACGCCGGTCATGGCATCACGCTGCCGAAATTCCGGTCGCGTCCGTGACGAACGGAGCGCGTCTTCGACTCCCTTGAAGACGACGGGTTAGTCAACAGCACAAGAGAAGACGCTCACGGTAAGCATCGGCCGTTCCACGCAACCCGCAACCCCGTCGTGTCATCGGCCCGCAATCAGCGCAATGCCCGCAACCAGCAAGGCGACGCCGACCACCACAAGGCGGGTTATCTTTTCCACATCCCGAAGGAACAGCGCGGTAAACGCGATAATGAACAGGGGCGTGGTGTTGAGCAGGGGACTGGCCACGGAAAGCGGCACGCTGTCAAGTGCGGTAAAGGTCGTCACTTGCGCGCAGACGGCGATCAGCGCGGCGCCTCCGTAGTACGGCAGGCACTTGCGATTGATCTGAACCGCATTCTTGTTTCTCGAGACGGCGATGGAAACGACGAATAGGAGCAGCGAAGTAACGGTGCTCACCGTGGCGGCTATCACGGGTTCACCGACAATCAGCAGTCCCATCTTACGAATGTTCTGCGACACCGCCGCGAGCATTGCGGCTCCCAGGGGAAATAGCAGGTCTAAAGTCTTCCATTTGGCCTCCCCCGCTCTGCGGTAAGAGACAAACCACGTTCCCAGAACTGTCAGGACGGCGCCGAAGTAAACCACCAGGGCGGGCCGCTCTTGCAGTAGGAAAAACGCGATGGCGAGGGCAAACAGCGGGGAGATGCCACGAATCGGGCCCGCCCGCGACACGCCGAGACGCACGATCGCGGTATAGAAAAGGATCCGCACCAGGGCGGGTTGGATGAGACCGCTGAGCACGAAGAATAGATTCGCCGGATGGAGAATAGCGTCCAGGGAATAATTGGCCAGGACGTACGGGCATAGAATGATTGACGCCACAACAAAACTCACCAGCGCCGCCGTGGTTGCGTTGGAGTGAGGCGTTCCCTTGCGCACGAGGATGGAATCCATCGCCCACGCCGCCGCTGATACGAGTGCCCATAACTCGCCGCTCACTTATGCTAGCTGGCCCTTCTTCATGACTGACTTGCACGGACACTTAGCATACATAGACGCCGTAAGATACCGATGCGCGTTGACCGTTACTCTCGTCGTCGCCACCTTCGATGACAGCGTTCATCATCGACCCCGGTTCTTGCCCGAGGCACTCCGCTAAAATCCCAAGCGATGCCAGCGCCTCCGGGAAGCTACGGTTGTATTCAGGGCAGGCGCAATATATGGTTCGCCGTAATTGCACAGACAGAGCGCAAGCATAGAGAGGATGCCATGAAAAAACTCCTGGGCCTTATGGTCATGAGTGGGGCCGTATTAGGCGCCCTGTTCCTTCTTACCAATCTCTCCGGCCCCCCCGTGGCCAGTCAAAACATGCCGGCCATAACGCTGGAGCCGGGCACGGTGATCCAGGAAGGCGCCTTGGTATCGCTCGAATACACACTCACGGATGAAAGCGGCAACGTGCTCGACTCCAACGTGGGCAAAGAGCCTTTAACTTATGTCCACGGCAGCGGCCAGATCGTGAGCGGCCTGGAAAAGGAGCTTGCCGGCCTGAAGGTGGGCGACCGAAAAAAGGTCCAGGTGAAACCGGAGGAGGGCTATGGTCTTGTCAACCCAAATGCTTTCCAGGAAATTCCCAGGGACAAGATCCCGCGCGATGCCCAAAAGGTCGGAGCTTTGCTCATGACCAAGGGCCCGCAGGGTGAAGGCATCAGCATGCGGGTGAAGGAAATAAAGGATCAGACGGTCGTGGTCGACTTCAATCATCCTCTGGCGGGGAAAACGCTTAACTTTGACGTCAAGGTTACGGATATCAAAACGGCATCGATACCAAAATAATTTTATCTGAAAGACCTCCGGTCGGCGTGCGGCCTCAAACAGGACGAACGGCGAGTCAACTCGGTGACTTGACATACGCCCATCGTGGCGGGGCGTGTCGAGACATAGTGAGAGTTTTTTACTCAGAGGTTGTGAAAAAATCCTTTCATGCTTCCACTGCTTCAGCCCTGTCCTGAGTTTATCGAAGAAACGAACGGACAGCGCAGATTAATATTCAATTACCTAGCCGTTCGTCCTGAGCACGTCGAAGGGCGATCGGCTATTTTTTCACAACCTCTGAGAACTGACATACGCCTTGCGCTCAGCATGCTGTGTGCCGCAAACCCTTTACCTTCGTCGCAAACGTAAATCGCTCGGGAAACCACAAGGCATGCGCCCCTCATTCTTCTACGGTTACGTCATCCTCGCTTTGTGTTTCGTCAACATGGTGGTCATGCGCGGGGTCAACGGCGCTTTTAGCGTCTATTATCTCGCCCTGTTGGAAGCCTTTTCCTGGTCTCACAGCGACGGCGCCAGCGTGGCCTCGGCCAACTTTCTGGTTTATGCTCTCGCCTCCCCTCTGGTAGGGTTTGCATTCGACCGCCTCGGGCCGCGCCTACTCATGCCCTTTGGAGGACTGTTGGTCGGAGTCGGCCTGCTGCTTTCCTCGTTCGCCGGTTCTCTATGGAATCTGTATATCTCCTACGGCGTCATCACGGCTCTCGGCCAGGGAGCACTCGGCTTCGTCGGCCATAGTGCGCTCATCTCTTACTGGTTCGTACGGCGCCGCGCCACGGCCATCGGCATCGCCGCCATGGGGCAAGGATTGGGTGCCTTGATCATGGTTCCGCTGACACAGTACTTGATCTCCCGCCTGGGTTGGCGCTCAACGTTTATGGTGACTGCCGGGCTGATTTTGCTCGCTGTGGTTCCGGCTAATATTTTACTGCAAAGACGGCGCCCCGACGAGGTCGGACAATACCCCGACGGCGATCACCATCCGCCGGCAGAGGTGGGCCGACAGCCGGGCAATGCGCAGGCAGGAAGACCGGAGTGGACGCTGCGGGCGGCGGTTGGATCCTTCCCCTTCTGGTGTATCACCACCGGCCATCTGGCGTTGGGAACCGCCGTGTTTATGATCAACACGCATGTCGTGGCCCATTACGTTTCCGTGGGCTTTGACAAGCTCGCTGCCGCCTTCGTGGCCGGTCTCATCGGTTTCGTGCGCATCGGCGGTACTGCGCTATGGGGGTTCGTCTCGGACCGGATCGGACGGGATAGAGCCTACGGAGTCGCAACTCTGGTGGCGCTGATCGGGATCGGTTGTCTCATCGTGACCCCCGTAGGATCGCCCCTGTGGTTTGCCTATCTCACTGCAATCGTCTACAGCATCGGCCATAGCGCCGGCACTCCGATCTACGGCGCGGTGATCGCCGATGTCTTCTCCGGCCACAAGATTGGTCTCATCTTCGGTCTCTTGGAGGTCAGCTTCGGCCTCGGCAGCGCCTTGGGCGCGTGGGTGGGAGGATACCTGTTCGACGTCACCGGTTCCTACGCCTGGCCCTTTTCCCTGTGCTTGGTATGCTACGCCATTTCCGGCGTCGCCATCAAAGCATGTTCAAGATGGCAGGGGAGGCAGTCGGGGCAGCGTTAGCTGTTAGCCGACAATTTTTCAGACCCGCTCAGCCCGCAAGCCCTACAACCGTGGGCATGCCCTTCGGAATTGCAAATTACAAATGTCAAATTGCAAATCTGAGATCTGCGATTTCAAATCTGTCATTCTGAGCGCAGTGAGGACTAGCCGGGCCTCGCTGAGCGCTTAGTCATGTGAGATATTATTGGATTGAAGTCATAATCCAAAACAAACACGGCAACCAAATGATCTTGACTCGCCAACTCGTGGCCGCCGTGGTATGGAAATGCGAAGCTGCAATCATACTGAGAAAACACAAATCGAGGGATCTGAGGACGCAACGCCAGTTCAAAACGTTCAAGTCGTTTTGAACGATTGGAACGCCTTGAACGAATTGAATGCTTAAAGGGCGGCTACGGTACGCAGGCCGCGCACTTCGCGGCACGCATCACCTTCTAACTAACTGCGGCAATTAGCACTTAAAGGAGGTATTGCTCATGGCTATGAATTTCTGTCTTCACGGCTCAGCGCGCACTGTTGACGAAGCGGTGGAGCGCGCCCAGCGAGCCGAAGCCCTGGGCTACGAAGCGATCTTTCTTGCCGACAGCCATATGAACAATGTTGATCCCTATCAGGTCATGGCGCTGTGCGCCGTGAACACGAATAAGATCCGTCTGGGCACCGCCGTCACCAACATGGTGTACCGCGACCCCACGATCACGGCGAGTTCCTTCGCCACGCTTAACGAAATCTCTCAGGGCCGCGCCATCATCGGCATGGGCACGGGCGACGGTCCCGTGTATAGCCTGGGACGGGCTGCCACTCGTCTGGCCGACTTCGAGCAGGGACTGAGCATCATCCGCGATCTGCTTCACGATCGTGGGCTTTCCGTCCCCCAAGGCAAGGAACGGCGCGCCGGCAACGTCAAGCTAAAGGTCGGCAAACGTCCAGTTCCCATCTATATCTCCGCCGAGGGCCCGCGCACTCTGCGCGTCGTGGGCCGCGTTTGTGACGGCGCCATACTGGGAACGGGTTTTGACCTTCGCGTTCTCGAATGGGCCCGGGCCCGGATCGCCGAAGGCGCTCGAGAAGCCGGCCGCAGCCTCGCCGAGATCGACATTATGCCCGCCGGCATGATCTGCGTCGCGGACGATGGCGCCGTGGCGCGCAAGCGTGTGCGCTCGCGCATGGCTAACCGCGCGCATCATAACTTCCGTTTTACAATGGAGACGGTGCCGGAAAGTGAGATCGCGGGCGTCAAACGCTTCATGGACGCCTTCGACATTTCCAAGCCCATCGAAGAACGGATCGATCCCGAGCTGGTCACGGCTTATTTAGTGCAGCGCTTCACCATCGCCGGCACACCTCAAGAGTGCATCTCCAAGGTCAAGGAACTAGACCAGGCCGGCGTGCGACGGCTGCTGCTGACACCACCCAACGCCATCTACGATGATGTCATGGAGGCATGGGGCCGCCGCGTGTTACCCTTTTGCGGGGATCGACGGTAGCCGCGGCGAACCAGGGATGCGACAACGAACATGATCCCTGAAGCGACCGCTAGTGTGGTGGAACCTAAGCTCGCTGAACAATGGTGCAACTGAGCGAAGGGTTAAGCCTCGAGAGACAAAAGCATCCGCACGTAAAGGCTCACTGATATCTTGGGTGCTTGGCCAGTTTTTTGAAGTCCTGCCGCGCTTTTTGTTCCCCCACCGGCTACGGCCGGCCGCATCAAACCACCGAATCATTGCTTTTGGCTCGGAAGGCTTGACCCTGAGCGATGATTTCTTGAATAGACTTCAGTTCCGGGACACTAGCTTCGGCCCACAAAGAAGAATCGTTAAAATTTTCCGTGCTATTCAGCGGCGCGGACCGAATGAAGACGGAACTCTCGGACCCTAAGTTGTGTTCCCCTAAACGAATGTATATTCTGATAACATTGAAGGCTCGCATTGATCTTTTCGTAAGGAGACTATGATGAAATTGAGACCATGGGCGTTCATCCTGTTGGTCGCGGTCCTTAGCGTTTATTTCGTTTCCGCCGCGACCGCAGCCCAGAGCACCAAAAAGAATAACGATAACAAAGTTGTAAAGGACGGTTCCGAGGTAAGCCTGCAATA
>JBFJTQ010000116.1:0-6945 GCA_041625275.1 Binatia bacterium
GACGTGCAATCGTTCAAGGGCTCCCCTGCCGATCCTTTAAGCCGAGCCGAGGTCGCCGAGAAATTCTTCACGCTTACGTCAGCCATGGACAAACAACGCGCCCAAAACATTTTTCAACGCGTCGAGAAACTACCCGAAGAGAAAAATATCGCAGACCTCTTTTCGTAAAGGTCGCAGAACATCGAGATGGCACCATCACAGCCCTTCGCCCAACTCCAATAGCAACCTGCTTTTTAACATAGGGGGGATCATGGGACTCGGCTCCATGCTTATTCGCGCGGTAATCAGCGGAGCTATCCAGGCGGCTAGAGTTGTCGCTCGTGAAGAAGCACGCAGGGATCGCGGCAATCAAAGCTCTAAACAGGTAGACGAAGTTACTTCCCTGAAGACAAAGAGCTTAGCGTTCCCGCCCATCGCGATCTCGCATCGCAAGGCTTTGCGAGTAATCGGAATTGTTGACGGACTCCTTGAACAAACTCGGGACGAGTGGCTGACGACTTTTCGGGACAGTTTTGGCGAGAATTCCCCGCCTTCCACAAAAGTGCAGGAGAATGTGAACAAGAACATCAATGATCTCTACGTACAGCTAAAGAGCAAGGGTTTTCCCTGCGACCAGGACGTAGCTTTTTGGACCGTGGTGTCCGACATTCACTTAGAGTTAATGCTCCACAAGGCTTTCCCGCAGGCTTGGGAGGAATGGAACGAGGAGTCCGACGGCCTGCTGGAGCGCGCCGCTGCTGAGGCCAAGCGAATCGCCGGCGAGCGAAGGATGGAGACGTTAGCGAAACTCATGCCTGATGGTCGTCCACCAACCGACCCCGGTGTGCTTAATGAGCGGCTCATGCGGGCCACCGGTGAACTGTTCGCACAAGTCATCCTGCCCACCTTAGTCGGCGCAGGGTTAGTGTTGGAGAACAACCCGATTTTTTCTGCGCGTTTCGGAAGCCTTGCCCCAAAAGTTCTGATCAGCGATATGATTGAGTTCACCCGCGAAATGTCGCATTCGGATAGTAAAGTGTAAAATCATACCTCTGTCTCCTTCTCTGCCATCACGGCTTCGCCCAGGCCAACCCATCGGCAGGCGCCCCAGCAAGGTAAAGGTGCCATTCTGCTTGAAGTGGATGTATGCTGGCGTCAGCGTTATCGTCCGGCATGGGGCGCGCACTGCGAGGCGCGCGGACCTTGGCGCTGGCTCCGCCGTGGCGCTAATGATTACTGAAGGAGCCATTTCTGTGCGCGCACCTGCCCAGGTCGTCGAGGGGCGGGGCGCCTAGCGTTGCACTGGAGTGGTGCCCTCCCATGGCAGGTCGGTAATAATTGGAGCGCCCAGCGACCCGCCCTGAGCGCCTTGATGAGACTATCCCGGGAAGGAGGAAAGACATGCAGTTAACTCTCCTCCGAACGATTGTCAGTCAACCCTCCAGGGCGACCGTTCGCCGGCTGCTTATCCTCATCTTTGCGGCAAGCGCAGCGGTTGCGTTCGGTCTCGTTCTCTGGGCCACGCCCTTTGCCATTGGTGTCGAGAGCGCCGATTCGATCATCTACATTGACACGGCACGCAACCTGCTCGCCGGAAAAGGCTTTCAAACTAGAGGAGAACCCCTTACACATTACCCGCCCATGTATCCGTTTCTGCTCGCCTCAACCGGGATATTCGGAACCGACCCCCTCGATGGCGCTCGGTGGCTCCAGGCCCTTCTCTTGGCAACGAATAGCGTTCTCATCGGGTTGCTTGTTTACCTGGGTTCCCGCGGGTCCCTTAGCGCCACCGCTTGCGCGATACTGCTGCTTCTCTCCTCGGAGTCCATTCTTCGCATCCATATCACCGCCTTGTCGGAGGGAGCATTCATAGTCTTTGCCTTGGCGACCGCTATTTTGCTGACGCGATTCATCGTCAGGCCGAGCGATTCGCTTTTACTGAGTGTATCACTCGTGCTCGGTTCTGCTCTGTTATCTCGTTATGTCGGAGTCACATTGATTCTCCCCGTCCTCATCAGCATCCTTTTTTTTGAACAAAGGACGCTACGGGCCCGATTCCATGATTCCCTGAAGCTGTGCCTGATCGCGGTCTTGCCGTTGGGACTTTGGATCATCCGTGACGTGATCGTGGCGCATTCTGCCACAAACCGTGCACTGACATTTCATCCAGTCAATATTTCTCACGTCATAGAACTGATCACCACCATGAACCGATACTGGATACCCATCCCCATCAACGACTACCTAAAAACACTTTTGCTCTTGCTGGGAATTGCTTTTGTTATATTTGGCTTCGGAGTGAGGCTGAAGGACCATATTCGTCGTATACGCGATATAGATGCTGGTTTGGTGATCCAGGTTTTATCGATATCTTTTATCGTGGAATATATCGTGTTTTTGTTCTTATCAATTTCGTTTGTCGATGCGTACACTCATCTGGATAGCAGAATTCTTTCTCCGGTTTATGTGTTTAGTATTATCCTCGTCATTTCTGTCGCATCCTCAGTCATTCATTCGAGATATAGACATCGAATGTGGTGGGGATTCGTTGCCTGTTTCCTCGTACTTATATGCGTTCATGCGGTCGGGGCCAGAGGGTCAATAGCTCAGTTCCGCGAAAACGGGATAGGTTTTACAAGCCGAGTTTGGCGCAGTTCGGAAAGCATTGAATACTCCAAATCTCTACCCAACGGACTGGCGATTTATTCCAATGGTTCGGATCTCATCTATTTCTTGACCGGCAAGCGAGCTGTCTCCATCCCCCTTACGGTTTCGCCTTCCACCCTTTTACCTAATCCGGACTTTGAGCGGGAAATTGACGCCATTAGAACCAAAGTACTGGAGAATAAGGCAGTAATTGTTTACTTCAACAATATTAACTGGCGCTGGTCTCTGCCATCCAGGGAAGAACTTGAGGACAACTTCCTTTTTCCCATCCTGCATCGCCTGGAAGACGGTGTGATTTACGGGATTAGGGGCCGGGGCACGTCGCCCCCTCATGGTTAAAATGCCACTGGTTAAAATGCCACAAGAATGCGACCTATAGCACTTTGCGCATCTGCTGAAACGATTTCAAATGATCTTGAGCTTGCGGTTGACTAGGAGCCATGCGGCTCCCTAACTTTCGCTCGCCATCCGCGCTTCGGACACACGACGATTCTTCGCTCACACGGCGCACCGAGATGGTCCCAGCCTCCCGGCGCTAGAAATGCCGGGCCACAAGCACCGTTATGCGATCAACCGCGATTTCGCGGAAAAACCCTGGCTCGCACTTTATCTGCGCTTTGATCCTTTGAAGCGAAAAAACATCAGACTAACAATCGCGATGACCAATGCGACGAGTGCGACTTGCAGGTCCCCGTTCGCTTTCAGGGCTAAACTGTAGGCCAGCTCGTTGCTCTGAGCACCGGCCTCGCCTAGTGCCAACCTAGCCAGCTCCGCGTTTCTCGTCGATAGGAAAAAGAAAAGCGCAAAAAGCACGAGGCTCAGAAAAGGAATAATCTTAAGAACCCTCATAATCATTACATCCATATCCGCCAGTATGATAACCGGCGGGTTAAGAGATTTTTTGTGCAATGTCCGGCTTACAGCGAGGTTTGGTTGTGCCTAGCAGATGTTCGACAAAAACAGCGCGATGGACTCTACGCCGGACTTGATGACGATACGAATATCGCAATAGCCACGATGAGTCAAGATGCCATCGAGTTAAGAGTGACAAAAACTCTATTCGGCATAAGAGAACAAAACGCAACAACCCCTTCCACAGGGTTTCCGCCATTGCTGGTGAGAGATCCACGGCGCGCGAGACTTAAACCGTTTAGCGAAGATCAAGAAAAAGCCCGGTTTGCCAAGCGCACACCGCCGCGCAGCTTTACAGTCCTTTTTTGGCGCCTGACACTTCTCACCTTTAGGTGTTAGCCATCAGTTTTCAGCAAAACACTGAGAAGGCATTCTTGACGCCGATGGCTGACGGTTATTCCGTCCTCGCTCGTAACGGCTCTCGTATTTTTCGCTTTTACAAACCGCCGTCAAGCCGTTAAGATCGGTCGCATGCTGTCCGGTCTGGAGCGGCTTTTGTGCGAGCCCAGGCGCTGGCTCGGAAAGGCGCGGGTGGGGTTTGTCACCAATCCCACTGCCGTCGACCCTCAACTGCGCCACGCCATTGACCTTTTGCACTCGCACCCGGACGTTAATCTTAGCCTGCTTTTCGGCCCCGAACATGGTATCCGCGGGACCGCCCAGGATATGGTCGGCGTGCCCAACAGCGTGGACCCCTCGACGGGGCTTCCCGCAATCAGTCTTTACGGCAAAAGCTTTGACTCGCTTTCCCCCACCCCTGCCCAGCTCTCTCAGATCGATATTCTGCTTTTCGATATCCAGGATGTCGGCGCGCGTTACTACACTTACGCGGCCACCATGGCACTCTGCATGCGGGCGGCCAAGGTGGCTCAGGTCAAAGTCATTATTCTCGACCGTCCCAACCCCATCAATGGCATTCAGATCGAAGGCGGCGGTCTAGACGCCGGGCTTGAAAACTTCTGCGCCCTGTACCCTATTCCCCAAAGGCACGGGATGACCATCGGCGAACTGGCGCGGCTTTACAACGACACCTTTGGTATCGGTTGCGATTTGGAAGTCGTGCCGTGCGAGGGCTGGCGGCGCGACGAGTACTACGACGTCTACGATCTGCCCTGGGTGATGCCCTCCCCCAACATGCCCACGCTCGACACGGCCATCGTGTACCCCGGCATGTGCCTCCTGGAAGGCACTAACCTTTCCGAAGGGCGCGGCACGACCCGTCCATTTGAGCTATTCGGCGCTCCCTTTGTCGAGCCGAAGACATTGGCGGAAGAACTACAGCGTTTCACCCTACCCGGCGTAACTTTTCGCCCTTGCGTGATCGAGCCTGCATACCATAAGTTCGCCGGGAAAAGGTGCGGCGCTCTGCAACTGCATGTCACCGACCGCCGCATGTTTCAACCCTACCGTGCAGGCCTCGCCGTTCTAGTAGCCGTCAAATCTCTCTGGCCCGACGATTTCAAGTGGCGTACGGAACCTTATGAATTCAGAGACGATGTTCCGGCCATCGATCTCCTCACGGGCACGCCAAGGGTTCGCGCGGCCATCGATGCGTGCCGGGGACTGGATGAAGTCGCGCGCATCGCCTGCACGGAAACGGACATCTATGACAGCGGACGCAGCCGGGCACTATTGTATGAGTAAGACCTCATCCGGATTGCAAAAACAGGGCTGTTTGTTCTAGAAGGTTTCTTGCCAGATCGAAGGCTGGTGTACAAATCTGAAGCGGCAACCCGCGCGCAGGAAAATTCGCCTAAAGCATAGGAGGGAAAATGGAAAAAGTCGGCGTCGTAGGCGTGGGGGCGATGGGAAGCGCCCTCCTGGAGCGTTTGAAAGTGGCAGGAGTTGAAACCACGGCATTCGATATCGCCCCCTCGGCAATGGAGGCCGCGCGCGCATTAGGCGCTCGTATTGCCCCTTCGGCCGGCGCGGTCGCTGAGGCCTCGACCATCATCGATGTGGTTGTCCGAACCGACCAAGAGATCCTGGACTGTACCCAGGGCAAGAATGGCATCCTTGAGGGCGCCTTGCCCGGCACGCTCGTCCTCTTGCACAGCACGATCAAACCGGACACGACGAAACAAGTCGCGGCGGCGGCCGGAGCAAAAAACGTCCACGTCATTGATGCGTGCATGACCTCGGTGCCCCGCGTCGTGCGCCAGGGAGGCCTGACTTTTCTCGTCGGCGGTCCAGCGGATCTCGTCGAGCGCGCCAAGCCACATTTGCTAACCATGGCAAAAGAAGTGATCCACATGGGAGACTTGGGCGCGGGAAACGTCGCAAAGCTTATCAAGAATCTGGTTACCGCCTCCGAGGCCCTCGTCATCTACGAGGCTCTCCGCATCGGCCAGGCGGGGGGAATAGGTTATCGCGATGCGCTCGAGATGATGCAGAAAACCAGTTCCGAGTCCATGTTGAACCGCTGGCCGGAAAGATTCGAGTTTCCCGGTGCGGAACTAAAACTCAAGGGCGGCGCTAATCTCTACGACAAGGATATTCCCATGGCGGCGGAGGTCGGTAAAAAACTAGGCGTCGACGTTCCTGTCACGGAACAGCTTGCAGCATTGGGGTTACGGTTGATCGGAGCGAAGTGAGAAGAATTTCTCTCAAGCGGGATGCCGACAAAAACCGTTACGGACAAGAGTGGATTGCAGACGAAACGCCGCTTGCTCTTCTGTCAAAGCGCAAGGGTTACGGTGCGCCAAAAAACTCGCGCCGCTTACGGCTCGAGTTAGTCGGGCGCGGACATCGCGAATCGTCCGCGCCCCTTGAGTTACGTAACTCTCTTATTTCAGATGTTTGGCGAAGAACTCCGTCGTCCGATCCCAGGCCAACTTGGCACACTCGGCATCGTACTTTTGGCCCTTTTCGTTGCCGAAGGCATGGTCCGCGTTGTACCAGTATGATTCGAACGGGACCTTTCCTTCTTTCAGCCGGCCTTCGAGCACCCGCGCGGCCTCCGGAGTAAAGAAGCCGTCTTTTTCCGCAAAATGCAATTGCAGCGCGGCCTTGATTGTTTTCACATCGGCAGCCTGTTCCGGGGGGAAACCGTACCATGAAGACGCGGCATCGGCTTCTTTGACAAATACCGCCGCGAGAACGGCCAAGGCGCCTCCCATGCAGAAGCCGACGACGCCGACCTTGGCGCTGGCTTGCTTCAAATATTGCGTGGCGCCCCGGATGTCTTGCCCCGCCGCATCTCCGAAGTTGAGGTTGTTCATGAGGTGACCAGCCTCCGCCGCGTCAAGGGTGACCTTGCCCCGGTAAAGATCGGGGACCAAAGCGCGATACCCGAGAGTCGCCAACCGCTCTGCAACCCCCTTGATTTGGTCATTTAGCCCCCACCATTCCTGCACGACAACCACACCGGGGGCTTTATCGCCACCC
>JBFJTQ010000117.1:0-6938 GCA_041625275.1 Binatia bacterium
CCCTGCGAAGGCGCAGGAGCTGACACAGCGTCTGTCGGATTACTTAAACCGCGGGACGGCTGCGCTCGCGGTGGAGGAAGCCTTCCGCATCGCTCTCGAGATCGAAAGTTCAGAGATTGATGTGATTTATGGCAAGCTTTTGCAGCTTGGTGGGCCTAAGATCTCAAAAACTATGGAAAATCTGGGGGTTCCCGCCAGCGCGCAGAGGCTTCGACTGAAGCTAGCCCTGCGCCAGTTTTGCTCCAGCCCGGAACTGCTCCAGGCAGCGGAACAACTCTAACAACTTCAGAAAAAACTTATTCCCCCTTATTGACAGCCTTTAACGAGGCACATATTTTCTGGTCAGGCTACAAAGCGTCGGGGATTTAAGGTTAAAGGGTCCTTGAGCAACGACGCGAACGGGAAAAACTGATGGACTATCATTTCGAAAACATCATCGGCAAGAGTAAAGCCATCCGTGATGTTCTGGAGATGGTGAAAAAGGTGGCGCAGACGCAAGCGACCGTGCTTATCACGGGAGACAGCGGTACCGGAAAGGAACTCATTGCGCTCGCTATTCATGCCCACAGCGACCGCAAGGATAAGCTCTTCCTGCCGGTTAACTGTGGCGCCCTCCCGGAGACTCTACTGGAAAGCCTACTATTCGGTCACATGAAAGGCTCCTTTACGGGGGCGTTTGCGAATCAAGAGGGGCTGTTTGAGAAAGCCCGTGGCGGGACGATATTCTTGGATGAGATCGGAGAGATCCCGCAGCATCTGCAAGTAAAGCTGCTGCGTGCGTTGGAAGCCAAGGAGATCCTGCCCATTGGCAGCACGACTCCGAGGCATATCGATGTTCGAGTACTGGCAGCCACGAATAGGAACTTGAAGAACGAAGTCGAGTCAGGGCGATTCCGGGAAGACCTGTATTATCGGCTTAATATCATGGAGATCCACATTCCCCCCTTGAGCGAGCGGCCCGAGGATATTCCTATGCTCGTCAACCATCTCATTAAGAAGCATAACCCCGAACTGAAGAGGAGTTTTCGCGGGGCAGATGATGACGTGATTAGGGTACTGATGTCGCTCCCATGGAAAGGAAATGTGAGAGAACTCGACAACGTGATCGAGCATACGATGATCTTGGCGGAAGGAGATTCGATCACCCTGTCCGATCTCCCTTCCTCTGTTGTGGCAAGCGGTCAGGCCAACCCGGGCTTTACCTATAACCTGAAAGAGGCTCTGCGCCAGTTTGAAAAGCAGCATATCATGCGTGTTTTGGATCAGGTGAACCAGGACCGGAGGGAAGCAGCCAAACTTCTCGACATTAGTCTCTCGTCGCTTTACCGTAAGATCGAAGAACTCGGTATCCCTTGACCGTGTTCGAAGGCGACCCTGCCGACCAAACGCCTTTCGCATTTCCTTTTTGTGATAAAAACAAGCCTGTTTTTTCCGCAGCTTAGGAAATGTTCGACCCGCGATCCTCACGTTTTCAGCGGTGGCATCGCTATTGCGTCCTCTGCCCCCAAGGAGAAAAAAGGGTGCGGAGCGTGGAAATTGAAGAAGGGAAAAGTCCGGATAGGAGCTCTCAAAGAGAACTTATCCTGGCTATGATGGACCCCGGTTTTTACCCGAGGCCGCCCGGAGAGGTGACGCACAAGGAGACGCACATCTCTCACATCTTCTTGACGGACGATCTAGTGTACAAAATCAAGAAGTCCGTCCGTTATTCATTTCTCGACTATTCAACAGTTGCAAAACGGTGTCATTTCCTCAACCAGGAGTTGATTCTGAATCGGCGCCTGGCGCCCTCGGTGTACCTGGCCGTGGTGCCGATCACTCACGACGAGTCGGGTTGGCATCTTGGGGGCGAGGGAGAACCATCGGAATACACACTTCTGATGCGACGCTTGCCAGAGAAGCGTATGCTCTCCTTTCTGCTGGAATCGGGGCAAGTGGAACCGGAAATGATATGTGCCGTCGCCGAAATGCTGGCCAGCTTCCACGCCCAGGCAGAGCGCGTTCTGCCGACAAGCGTTCTGCGCTACCCGAAAGCCGTCGAAAAGCAATGGGCCGACAATCTCGCCGATGTGGAGGCTTTTGTAGGACGCCAGATCGACAGCGAAACCTTCGCGGCGGTCAGAGATTTTGGAGCGGATTTTTTTGCGACTAGCGAAGAGCTCCTCATGCAGCGGGCGGCGCAGGGGTGGATCAGGGACGTTCATGGCGATTTGCACTGCGAGCACGTCTGCTTTGCCCCCGAGGGAATCCAGATTTATGACTGCATCGAATTCAGCCCGAAGTTGCGTTGTTGCGACCTTGCCTCCGAGGTCGCATTCTTTCTGATGGATCTTGAGGTTCGCGGTGGTGGGGCTTTCGTGGAGCCTTTCTTGACGCGCTACCGAGATCTTCTGGATGACCCAGAACTAGTCCGACTGCTGCCGTTTTACCAGTGCTATCGTGCACTGGTTCGTGGAAAGGTCGAAGCCCTTCGCTCTCGGGACGATTCAAGCATGGCGGCACATTACTTCCGTTTCGCCGCGCGGCAAAGTTGGGGACGCTTCAAGCCCTTTTTGATTATGCTCTCCGGTTTGACGGGGAGTGGCAAAACCACGCTCGCACGCGAACTGGGTGATTTGTTGGGAATGCCCGTCATCAGCTCGGACGCCGTGCGCAAGGCGATTGCGGGCAGGTTCGGCAGAGAGGCAACGCCGTTCAACGAAGGGATATACAGCGTCGCGATGACCGAAAGAACCTATTCCAGAATGGCGCGGGAAGCCGAGAAGCAAGTTGTGAAAAGCAACGGAGCCATTCTCGACGCCACATTCATTCAAAAGTCCAACCGGGACAAAATTGTTCGTCTTGCGGACAAGCTGAAGGTGCCTCTTGTCTTGATTCGCTGCGCGGCATCCGATGAAACCACCCGGGAAAGATTGATCCAGCGAGAGTCGCGGGGAGAGGGATTGTCCGATGGCCGCTGGGAAATTTACATGCAGCAAAAGAAAATTCAGCAGCCGGTAGACGGCAGCGCCGCGGTTTCCTATCTCGAACTCAATACGGAGGCGCCGCTGACTCAGCTAAGACAGACTTGCGAGCAGTTTCTACGTTCCCGGCTCAGGGAAAAGCGCCCACCGGAGCACTACCGCTAAATCGTTTAGCCGATCTGCACAAACCCCGTTGAGCTTACTTCCAGTGGTCCTGAAATTCTTGCCGAGTAAGCGGTCTATCGCCTCGAGGTCTCGATCTTGTGGAGTCGGCATCTCCGTTTCTAACTTGTGACGCTTGGGCCGGACACGCGCTGTACTTGCGATGGCCAAATCCATTTTTGGGTCGTCCCTTGTTTGCCGCGTCCCGAACATTCACGAGAGATGAGCGATTGTGAACTATACCTGCAAGCGTCGACGTCATAGACGGGATCCATGTTGCGCGGAGGCATACTGGCGGCATGCTTCCAAGAGTCAGAAGGCCCTCCAACGGCTCGTGTTTAACCCGGATTCCGCAGTGGTAGATCCGGTATAGGCAGAGCGAGGGGCGAGTCTGGAGTGGCGAAGATACCCAAGCGCGGAGTTTCAAAGGAGTTGTTGCACCTTGGCAAGTCACCGCCCTCGCTTTGAGACTGCAACTTCATGCGCCGGCCATGGCCACCCGCTTAAAGCCACCGACCTATTATCTTCGCTACGAAAGGGTTGCCCCTTGCTCCTCGAGTAACTTTCTACTACGGAATCCGGGTTCAATGTGGGGCGTATCGGTTGTTATGCTTTTGCGGTTTCTAGTAGAGTATACCAATAGAACGGCTGTGGTAAGACTATGGCGACCCGCTCACCAGCGGCTTAGGGGGACAATACCCACACGGTACTGTCTCCCGTCACACGGTTAACGACAAAGGCATCTCTAGCCGATGGGCACTACGGCGGCAGCTGTTTAACGACAGGGCATGACGGGGCTCAGGTGTCATTTAAGGAATGAATTTATTGAAGCACAGTGACAGGAATGTGAAGGAAGCTACAAATTAGGATTGAACGTGATCACCGGCCGTAGCGCTCGTGCATAAGGCGTGGACGAAGGGAGGAAGAAAGCATGTACAGCCAGATTTTGATACCTCTGGACGGATCGAAAACGGCAGAAAAGGTTCTGCCGTACGCACGATTTCTAGCGAGCAGGCTCAACATACCCGTCGAACTCCTTGGGGTTATCGACCTTCCCGCCATAGCGATCCACCTATCGGGCGAGAAGACGCGTTATCTTGATCATTTCGTGGCTGAGGAAGAGCGCAGCAGCAAGGCTTATTTGCAGGAGATTGCCCGGACGTTTTCTGGTAGCGGGGCCGTATGTTCGGTCGCGAAGGGAAAGCCGGAAGACGTGATTATAGAAAAAGGGGCAGCCAACAAGGATATGCTGATAGCGATGGCGACGCATGGTCGGTCGGGGGTGAAGCGGTGGTTGTTGGGGAGTGTCACGGAAAAGGTTCTGCGTGGGGGGAGCAATCCTTTACTGTTGGTACGCGCCGAGGAGAAAGCGAAAACGGAAGGCGAAGCCGCCGTGAGTTCGGTCATTGTCCCCCTGGACGGTTCGGACCTCGCGGAGACGGCGCTGCCCAAGGTGGCGGAGATGGCCGGCATGCTAAAACTGAAAGTGATTCTGTTTAGAGCTTACGAACTCCCTGCCGGTGCCTACTACGGCAGTGAGGACTACCTGCCCAATTATGAAGAGCTACTGGCACACCTGCGGGAGGAAACGCATGATTACCTCAAGGCCAAGGTCGCCGAACTAAAGGCCCAATCATGGGCAAGCGTGTCTTCCGTCGCTGCGGAGGGCTCAGGCGCGGAAGAGATTATAAAAATCGCTCGTGAGACGGCGAACAGCCTGGTCGCCATGTGCACGCATGGCCGATCCGGCGTTGAGAGGTGGGTGCTGGGGAGTGTCACGGAAAAGGTCGTGCGGCACTCCGGGGAGCCCGTTCTCGTACTGCGGGCCAATTAAGGACCTCTTGATGATCGCGTGCCCACGGGCCTTAATCCTGAGCAACGACGTTTTCCGCTTTAGTAGGTTCGTCGTGTTGTAGATGAAGCATTGGAGCATTAAATAGGTCTATCGGGATCCAGTTCTACGGATTCCACGAAAGAAAGGAGCAAGTCCTAATTATGGCTAGACTGCCAAAACCGTACGAAGCTTTTAAACGTGCTCGTCCTGACGTATGGAAAGCATATGACCAGCTCGGCACTCTGATCCACAACGCCGGGCCTCTCGACAAGAAGAACAGGGAATTGGTGAAACTCGCACTTGCCATCGGAGCGGGAATGGAGGGAGCGGTCCATTCGCATACCCGACGCGCACTGGAAGCAGGTGCTGTCGCCGACGAGATTTGTCACGTCGTGTTGCTCGGCATTACAACCATAGGATTTCCTTCGACGATGGCAGCAATGACCTGGGTCGAAGATGATCTCAGATCGTCGCGAGTCAAAAAACGGCGCAAAAGATAGACTCCGGGGGCTGGAAAAAGAGCCACGGACTCACGGCGGGGTCTGTGTGTCGCGCATCACGGCGGAGTTGCGGATCCTGCGATGATGGATTTTGGTGCGGGCATGCAGAATCCATGGATCTCACCGGCATAGTCGGATGAGATCAAACGCTCGAGCGTGCGCGTGTTCGTGCAAGCGGCACGCTGACTTCTCCGATTTCTCAGGGCGGACTGCACGCAAGCTCCGCTTGTTCATTTAATCTTTCCGGGTCAATCCTCCTTCAGTTTGCGGCGGTGAGATGGATTCGGCGGGGTTTCGTTTCAGACGCTGGTCTCCCCGCGGCTCAGCGTCCGAATGATACCGCCAACTTCTGGCCCGACGGTGCAACGCTATTCGGCACTTCTGTCAGATCAAAACACTCAATCGTGGGTGGTTTAGGGCGCATTTCTCACATCCAGGAGCCAGCGAGAGGCGAGCTCTTCAGAGCAAGGCAATAAGCCTCTGCCTTGCGGCGGCCCGGAAAATGGGTTGCTGGCGCGAACGCCTGAGGAGAGCGCGTTCACAACCAAACACCAAAAAGGCATTGAAACTGTTCGCTCCCGTGCCTCGCTCTTCCGAACTCGCCTCCCGACTGACACAGTGACAGCAAGTCTCATCTGATCGTGAGAAAACCGGGTTAGGGGTTCGCTCAGAGTGGTCAACTACTCGATATCCGCGATCTTCCTGATTCCATCACCCCAGTCTTCAACCTTGAAGTCTCGCAGCGCGAGAACGATCGGCTCTTTTTCTTCGATGGAAATCATTCTCTTGCGGTATTCAATCAAGAAAGAAATTTTGAGTACGATGGAGTCGTCGCGGATTTCCAGAAGGGCGACTTTTTCGTCCATGTAGGAATACTCTTTGTTTTTTAAGATTTCTTTGACCCGCGCTCGCGTTAGAACCTCTTTCGTTCCCAGGAAACCAGCCATGGGCCCTCCTCGTCGCTGAGTTTCGACGTCTTGACAAAAAGCCCGATCTTCTCCGCCTCTGCGGTCGATGAGTCTTACAGCCCTTCGACGTATCTCAGAATATCGGTATTGGTCACCAGCCCCACGAGCGTTCCTTCACTGATCACCGGCACACAGCCGATCTTTTTCTCCGCCATCAGGTGCGCAGCCTCACCGATGGGTGTGTCAGGCGCCACCGTAATGATCTTCTTCTTCATAACGTCTTTGATCAATACGCTTTTGAATAGCGCCGCCTTGCTCTGCTGCTTGAGACCGAAGATCTGACTGGCGGCGGCTCCCATTAAGTCCCGCTCGCTCAACAGCCCCACCATCTGACCGTCCTGCACCACCGGAATGTGGCGAATGCGCCCCAGTGAAATCACGTCGCTGGCCAGATCCAACGTGTCCTCGGGCCTCAACGTCACCGGACTTCCCGCCATGATCTCCCTGACCACGCCCTGTTTGCCGTTCCTCATGGCCTTCTCTCCTTGCCCCGCAGGCTCTCTACTCCTCC
>JBFJTQ010000118.1:0-6910 GCA_041625275.1 Binatia bacterium
GAACAACCTCGCAGGGGTGTACCGGGAGCAATCCAAGTATGCGCAGGCGGAGCCGCTTTATCAGCGCGCCCTCGTAATCCGTGAGAAGGTTTTTGGTCCCGACCATCCCTACGTCGCCCACAGCCTCAACAACCTCGCGGCTCTGTATCGAGAGCAAGGTCATTACTCGCAGGCGGAGCCACTTTATCAGCGCGCCCTGACGATCCACCAGAACGCGCGTGATGCGCAGAATCCCCAGGTGGCCGCGGCCCTGAACAATCTCGCTGAGACCTACCGAGAGCAAGGGAAATACGCCCAGGCGGAGCCGCTTTATCGGCGCGCCCTCGCAATCCGTGAGAAGGCTCTGGGTCCCGACCATCCCGATTTGGCGGTAAGCCTGAACAACCTTGCGTTGCTTCACAGCGCGCGCGGCCAATACGAACAGGCCGAACTACTCTATAAGCGCGCGTTGGCGATCCAGGAGAAAGCTTTAGGTGCAAACGATCCCCACGTGGCTGCGAGCCTAGACAACCTTGGCGTCATGTATCAAGAGCAAGGCCGTTACTCCCAGGCCGAACCGCTTCACAAGCGAGCGTTGGGGATCAAGGAAAAAGTATTTGGCCCGGATAATCCCGCTGTAGCCCAAAGCCTCAACAACCTCGCGGCGCTGTATCAAGGAAGGGGTTTGTACATGCAGGCGGAGCCGCTCTACAAGCGTGTGTTGTCGATTCTTGAAAGGGCGTTGGGCTCGGCCCATCCCCATCTAGGCGCAAGTCTGAACAACCTCGCGGGGCTCTACGAAGCGCAAGGCCGGTACACCGAGGCTGAGCCGCTTTACCGGCGCTCGCTGGCTATCCTGGAAGAGGCCTTGGGTCCGGAGCATCCGACTGTGGCCACAGCGTTGGAAAATTACGCCACACTCCTTCGGGCGATGGAGCAAGAAACAAAAGCCGACGAAATGGAGGCGCGCGCGAAAGCGATCCGGGCGAAGGGAAATGACTAAAAATCCACTTGCTGACTTGTTGCGCCCAGAGAGCGACGAATCGCCCGGCGCTTTGCACTTACCGTGCTTTTGTGTGGGTTCTTAGCGTTGGATCGTGAAACGGGCAGCGGGAATGTCCCTGCGTAACCAGGTAGAGATTCAAATTATTAGGGATCCCGTCACCAGTAACGCACCCGTCCGACATCGACGTGCACAAAATCCGACTTCGGGTAATAACCGACACCCCCGCCTCGCAAGTCGATCGCCGCTTTGCGCACCATGCTTAGTGCTTGCCCGGGAACTCGGATGTCAATGGCCTCGCCGTTCAAATGAAGGCTGTTCTTGGCGATCCCGGAGCTTTGGCTACGGAGCAAAGCATTGGTGTCCGCGGAGCGAAAGCCGGAAATGACATGAAAAGATTGATCGGTTTCGAGCTTCCTCCGTATGGAGAACAATAAGTCCAACAAGCGTTTATCGATGCTCTTGACTTCATTCGTCCGGTGGTCGCGCAAAATATAGTCGATATCCCTGAGCGACTGGGGAACATAGCTTCCCTCCAGCCAATAGACGGTGCTGAGACGCTCATCCGTATGCGTATTGTAGAAGGCGAGGGAACGTTCGGCGGTTGTCAAGTCCCGCGCGTTACCGTACATCGGCGCGGGTAATACGCCTGCAACCGCAGCCGCCGCGCCAAGCACTAGAAATCTACGCCGGCTGATGAAGGCGTCTCGCTGGCTTAATGGGTTCCTCGGGAGCGGTTGGCAGTACGATTCATTCATGGCGACCGATGCGCCGCGGCTTTGCTCGTGGCCGCGCGAGCGACTCCTTCCTGTTTGTCGATTATCTCTTTTGCCTTATCCCAGTCAAGGAAAGAAGACAGGTCGTGCTTGTGGATGATTTCCAGAAGCTGCTGTCTTGGATGGGGATCCTTGCGATAGAAATCGCGGTGGACTTCCAGGAACACTTGGCTTCCTACTTTGGCGACCATGAGCCGCCGATACAGTATCTCACCGGGCGTTCCCGGTTTCACGTAAGGAAAGATCTCCGCGATGTCGTCCGGGTGCAGCCGGATACAACCGTGGGTGCGAAGATTATAAACGCTCGTCGGGGCGATCGTGCTGTGAATTCCGTAGCCGGGGATACTGAGCCCCAACCAGTGTGCGCCTAACGGATTGTCGGGGCCCGGAGGAACACACTTAGTCACCGTTTTCCCCTCTCGGCGCATCTCTTCTTGAATCGACTTCGGCACGTGCCATGAGGGGTTTTCGCGCTTGCTCACGATAGTAAATGTGCCGGTAGGCGTGGGCCAAGTCCGTCGCCCCAGGCCGACCGGAAAAAAACGGATCCCAACAGTCGGCTTGAAATGGAACAGCATCCTCTGAGGAATGTTGATTACGATGCCGTCGGCTAAAACTGTGGGCACGATGTGGCGATTGTCGATGCGCAGCTCCTGGCCTTCCCTGAGAGGGGCCATGGGCGAGAGACCATTAGCAAAAGCAATTGTCTTGACCTCCACGCCGAATCTTGCCCCAACACTTGTGAGAGAATCTCCGCGCCGGACAACATAGCTGAATTCACGGCCGACGATGACAGTCGACAGCGGCGGCGGCTCGCCGGCGCGGCTTGGGTACACGGGGAGCAGCAACAGTACCGCGGCGATGAGCCTTTGAAGCAGCATATTAGCGTAGAGAACCACTTTCATTCTTGAAAATCGGCCCGATTCACGAACGACGGACTAAAATCGATGCGAAAGCAATGCCATAGATAATCCCGCCGCAATTGCGGATTCGATGTGTCGCGAGCTTGGGGTGAGCCTGGAGCGGCGGAGACGGCGCTTCGGGATATTTAGACTGCAGATCTCAAAGGGCTAATCGGAAATATGTGACCTGCAATTCCTCGCAGAACGAGGCCTAGGGCCATTGTTTTGGCTGCGAAGGAGTTGTCCCAGGACCCTCAAGTTACTTTCTCCCGCGGAAACCGGGATAATTGGAAGAACCTGGCATGCCTGCTCGTGATCCCTTCGCCTGAAAACAATGAATGTTTGCCTTCGCTCAACCGAGAAAATGGAGGGGGTGGCCTTTGCAGCAAAAGTGCTTTTTTAATTCGTCGAAGACCAACGAAAACATCGCGCCGTAAAAGTGAAATGGTCAGCCATGGTGATCGGGATGGACGAAGTCGTGAATTTTGGGAGGGAAATTCTTCCATGAAACCGCGCAAAGAATTTGTGCGATTCGCGTTTTGACCGGGGGAAAATCACGCAGTTGGGGTCACCGGGCAGAAGGGGAAGCGTGGTCGAAGCGAAGCGGAGCCGCCGAGTCCGTGCGTTCTGGATTTTGGAATCTCTCGAATGCCCTGTTTGCCGTTCCTCATGGCCTTCTCTCCTTGCCCCGCAGGCTCTCTACTCCTCCTGCAGCCGTTGGAGAAAACAACGCAGCAGGTCCACATAGGTGACAATCCCCACCAGCCCCTCCGTCTCGTCCACCACCGGCATCCCCCCAATCTTCTCCTCGATGAACAGCTCCACGGCCTCCTGCAGATCATCGTCCGGTGACAGCGTCAGGGGCTCGGTGGTCATGATCTCCCGGACCTTGGTGGCCAATGCCTTCTCCCTCGCCTCGGGATGGGTCAACAGCGACCCGCTCAAAAAGGAGCGGACGTCGCGGTCGGTGATGATCCCCACTAACTCGCCGTCCTGAACCACGGGGAGCTGGCGAAACCGGTTATCCGTCATAATCTCCTCGGCCTGACCGATGCTCTCCGAGGGGGTCACGGTCAAAGGATTCCTCGTCATGACGTCCACCACTTTCATCAATGCATACCTCTTTGACGCTTCTGTGCCTGGCCTCTGTCATCCAGTCTCGCGCCGAAGTCTCTGTTTCATCGCATCATATTGGCTAAACCAGCATGGTTTATGCCAAGCTTCGGCTCGGGCATCCAGCGGAAAATCTTCGACTTATCCGCAGGGTAGAAGGAAGACTTCTCATCTGCGCGAAAAGATCCATCTCTATCCGCATGGATGCAAAGGCGGAACGGGAAACGATACGAGAAATAGCGAGACTAGCGCCTATCCTCATGAGGCATAATTCTTGCGCCGGTTAAACATGCAGACCGCAGGCGAAAAAGAAGGAGGTCCGTCATGAATAGAGTAAAAAGGATCTTAGCGCCCACGGATTTCTCTAACCTATCGCGCGCGGGACTTCGCTATGCCTTGGACATGGCGCGATCTCTCAACGCAGAGGTAATCATTTTACATGTGGTCGCGGTAGGCGATGACTGGTTCGCGGAGCATGGGGAGTTTGCTCCGGTACGTGACCTGCTGCCCGATCAAACGCGAACGCTCGACAAATTCCTGCGGGACAACTTCCCACAGGTTATCAATCTGGTGGAAATTCGACAGAAGGTCGAGTTGGGTGTTCCGCACTTGAACATCGTCGAGATGGCTGAGCGTGAGAAAGTTGACCTCATCGTCATGTCCACGCACGGCAGAACCGGTCTGGGGCACATGCTGCTGGGGAGCGTTGCGGAACGAGTTGTTGGCCGAGCGCCATGCCCTGTGCTCGTGATCCCTGCAATTGAGCGAACAATCGCTAAGGCAGCCTGAAGCACGAAATCCGCTGCCACAGGGAACGGCGGGGATGCAAATGCAGCTGCGGCGGTGGCGCTGACGTCTCGACCAGCCATGCGGACATACATGCGCGCGCCGGACTTAGGATCACCGCCCCGAACGGCTAGCGGACAGACAGTCAGGAGCGCTGCCGCGATTCCCGCTCCCCGGAAAATTCCGCCTACGGATTTTCTTGCTCTTTCCTTGGCCACGAAGAGCTTGCCTGCAACTGCCCGGCGCAAGAATGATGCCCCATCACTTGACAGCCGAAATTGGCAGTCATACGCGCCCTGGACTGGCGCTTGGCAACTTTGCCAGAGAAAGGAGCCGATATTCGCAGCTAAGAGAAACGGCACTTGGGTTTTCTTTCCAACCCTCAAATAACCGACCAGAATGGCTCAAAGAATGAGGTTGCTCTCACGCAGTCTCTTGGCATCAAAGCTGCGAAAGCTCTAAAGTAATGTTTCCGGAGGGTTGATTTATGGCAGACGAAAAAGATCGCTTCGGCGAGACCATGAAATTGGTGGAGCGAGCCAAGGAAGACATCTATTTTGCTGAACGAGACCGCGAACTGCTCGAAAGACTTAAAGCGCACCTGCGCAAGGTCGAGACCGAGAAGGCGCAGCTACATTGTCCCAAGTGCCCCGGTGTCCTGGAAACGTACACGTTTCAAGGCGTTACCTTGGATCGATGCCGAAAGTGCGGGGGGGTCTGGATGGACAGCGGTGAATTGGAAGGAGTCGTGAGAAAGCTCACGCGAGGCCCCTTGGGTTACTGGGTTGACAAGCTTATGGAAAAGGATGAGACGCCCGGAGCCAAATCATGAGACCAGCAGCCAAGAAATACACGACGGCGTACAAGAAGAGAGTCGATGTGGAGACCGATACCTACCTCCCGCGGCGAGCCCCTAAGGAGCCTGACCAATGTTGGGGTTGTGGGGCCTTCTACTACCGTCGCCGGTGGACGTTGAGGCTGCCGGACGGAGTCAAGAGCCCTCTTCGTCTTCATCCTGTCTATTGCCCGGCCTCTCGGAAAATTAAGGATCGATATCCCTCCGGAGAGCTGCAGTTGGTGGGCATCGCCACGGCGGAGCGGCGCCACATTCTGCACATCTTGCGCAATGAAGAAAGGCGGGCGCGGGAGAAGAACCCGCTGGAGAGAATCATGCATTTGGAAGCGACGAATGGAGATTGGCGGGTTGAGACAACCACGGAGAAACTCGCGCAAAGGTTAGGCCGCTCACTCGAGAAGGCGAGGGGTGGGCGAACGATTTATAAGTGGTCCCATAATAATAAGTTCATCCGCGTTCTTTGGCAGAAAAAGACCGACTAGCCCGAATTGTTCACGACGAAATCAGGCCAAGGCGCAGCGAAAAGCCCGGCAAGACTTCAACCCCAGGCCAAGCATTAAAGACGTCAGCGAAGCGTTTGTTGCGGTCCGGCGCGCCCGTCTCTCCGGGCATGGTCTTCTGCGCAGTCTATCTGATCATTCAACAAATTCTGGACGCAGGGCTGTGGGCCAATGTATCACGAGTCGGACCGGATGCGGAAACCTTCCAGGCTTAGCTGCTTGCGGATGCGCTCAATATGATCTGTACCCGTGGTTTCAAGCACCAGCTCGACTTCGGTTTCTCCGATCGCCATATGGCCGAAACCGCGAGTCTGTCCAATTTGCAAAATGTTGGCGCCCAAATCAGCGATTTTTCGGGCTAGCAGCGCAAGAGTGCCGGGCCTATCCGAGATCACCACGGCGAACCGGCTTAGGCGCCCGTCCTGGATTAGGCCGTTTTCGATAATTCGAGAGATCAGATTCATATCGATGTTGCCCCCAGAGACAACGAGTCCGACCTGCTTGTTGCGCAGATCAACTTTCCGGTTCACCAAAGCCGCCAGGGTGACCGCTGCCGCCCCTTCGGCGACGGTTTTTTCAATTTCCAACAGCATGAGAACCGCATTGGCTATTTCGCCTTCTGACACCGTGACGATCTCGTCAACGAATTCCTTCGCTAGGTCGAGTGTCGTTTCTCCAACGGCGCGCACAGCGATGCCGTCGGCGATTGTCACGGCAGAAGGTAGACGCACGGCCTGGCGCCGCTCGAGAGCAATCTTCATCGACGGCAATACCTCGGCTTGAACTCCGACGACGCGGATTCGCGGGTTGAGTGTCTTGAGGGCGAGCGCCGTCCCGCCGATTAGCCCCCCGCCCCCAACCGGCACGATGATGACCTCCAAGTTCGGATTCTGCTCATGGAGTTCCAGTCCGAGCGTCCCTTGGCCGGCGACAATCCATCGATCATCGAATGCGTGGATGAACGTCAGGCGCTTGTCCTGGCTGAGGCGCCGGGC
>JBFJTQ010000119.1:0-6895 GCA_041625275.1 Binatia bacterium
GCACAGAGTATTTCAGTCGTGATGCCCGTGTCCGGTCCGTAGCGTCCCCCGTTGCCGACGGTGACCCTTTTGTCTTCGAGCGTCCCTGTGTGCATTTCGTAATCCAAAAAGGCGAAATTCTTGGTTGGATTCTCGAGTTTACCGAGAAGCATTTCACTGCGCTCTTTGGGGCCGGGAATTAAAGCATAGGGCCCGAGGGAATCGGGCTTGAGCCCGAGCATGGAAAGCATTCTTTGCGGCGTGAAATGAGCCTCTTTGACCATGTTCTATAGGGCCCGACAGACGAAATCGAGCAGATCCTGGGTCGGCAAAGGCGCTTGAGCGAGGTCGACGAAAGAGCGTTGGCACAGGGCGCTGGAAGTCAGGACCAATTCTGCCCCCGTCTCCCCTGCTTCCCGCATTCGATCGGCGGCGCTCCATTGCGCCAGCTCGGGATAGGCTTCCGGAACGCCGCCACCGCCACCACAGCACCACGCCCAGCGCCGATTGCGCTCCATCTCCACTAACTCAACTTCCGGAACCGCACGGAGAATGCGCCTGGGCTCCTCATAGACGCCGCAGCCCCGCCCGAGATGGCAAGAGTCATGGTATGTGACCTTCTTGGGAATAGCCTTGCTAAAAACAAGCCGCCCCGTTTGAACGAGGTGATCGATATATTCCACGCCATGGACGACCGCCATTTCGCCACCCGCCGTTTTCGCGTACTCGCGCCACATACGATGGCAACTGCCACAGGCAACGACGACTGTGCGAATGCCTGCGGTTTCGACAACGGCGAGGTTCTCTCGTCGCAGGCGTTCATACTCGCGTCGAAAGCCGAGGTCGAAGGCGTAAAGCCCGCAGCACTTCTCCTCCTCGGCGAGAATGGCGAACTCATCGCCCGCTTTTTGCATCAGCTTAGCAAGTGCGATGACACCCGGCCTTCCCGCAGGTTGATCCGCATCGCAGCCCGCGAAGAGAAGCGTGGATGCCCCCCCATCGACTAATTTCTTTAGCCCCAAACCCGCCGCCCAGTGACCGCGCTCAGACTTGGGGCACGCCCACGGGTTATCGTGCTCTTTGAGACCTTGCCATAGCGCACGATGGGCAGGGATTGGGCCATCCCTTTCGGTCATCTCTTCCCGCATGGCCACCGAGATTTCCCACGGTCCGTAACCGTCATTGCGCACGCCGCAGATCTCCTGGCACATCAGACAGTTCGTACAGGTATAGATAACATCTTTGAGTTCTGGCGTGATCGTATCGAGACCATGGAAAACGCGCTGGGCCATGAGCCAACGTGACTTCGGCGTGAAACGCTGAAATCGGTAGTACTCGTAGGGCGGACACTTCGTCTTTGGTCCGGGCACGTCCTCCATCGGGTTCGCCGGGCCGTGCCCGTAGCACGAGCCGCAAAGGACGCACCCAGCGCTACGCTCCTCTGGCATTTTGGCATAAAGCCACTTCCCGACTCGTTTGAGCCCCAAGGGTTTGTCTGTTTCGGTTTTCACGGAAATCCAGGGATAAAGAAATACTTTAAGCGTTGACTTTACAACGCTTGATCAACCCCTGTCAACAAATCTCGGCTAATGGACGCTCGAGCCTTGATTGAGCTTGCGCAACAGAGCGGAGAGCTCTTTTTGTTGCGCCCTATCGAGCGTAGTGAAAATTCGCGCAACGCTTGCTTCGAACAATGGGATTGCCGTTTTGTAGAGCTTTTCCCCCTTCTCCGTCAACAGGACGTGAACCACGCGGCGGTCTTTTCGATCCCTCTTTCGCACGACCAGTTTTTTTTCTTCCAGCCGGTCCACAATGCCCGTAAGGTTGCTCACTGTGACCATCATTTTGGCGCCGATCTCACCAAATGGAAGGCTGCCGGCGTAGCCTATGGTCGCAAGCACATAAAACTGCGGCGGCGTGAGGTCCAGTTCATAGAGATCGTTCTCTAACTTCTTGTGCGATGAAAGATTGAACCGCAGGAATCGCACCCATAAGCTGGTCGTGAACGAGGAGAAAAAAGGGCGTTTATTCGTCGGCACGGCCCACAATTTAATCGCACGGTCCGTAAAAAGCAAATTGCCGTATCGGAGCCACGCCGCAGCTGGCAAGTGTACGCCATCGGCGTTTTTTCGTTACGCCGCGCGGCCGGCATGGTGTTTTTCGCCTTGAGCGAGGCTTGCGCAAGCTCAATATGGATGTTAAGCGGAACTTCGGGCTCTGCCCGGGCGGCGCCGTTTAACCCGGATTCCGCAGTTGCGGATACGGCGTGTGCCGAGCCTGGGGTGAGCTTGGAGTGGCGAAGACACCGGAGCGCACAATTGCGCAGTCCTTGTTGCGAGTTGGCGAGCGGTCGCCCTGGCCTTGCGGTTGCTGCCTCATGCACCGGCCATAGTTGTCAGCTCAGAGGCAGCGGCTTATTGTCTTCGCGACGAAAGGGTCACACCAGGCTCCTCAAGGAACTTTCTACTGCGGCGTCTGGGTTAACCCACGGGGAAACCCGTGATTGGCGGTTATCATGAAGCTTCACATATTGGGTTGCGGAGATGCCTTTGGTAGCGGCGGTCGGAATCAAAGCGGTTACCTCTTCGAGGCCGCTGACCGGGTGTTTCTCTTGGACTGCGGCCCGACGACTCTGCTCGCCATGAAGCGCTCAGGCATAGATCCGCGACGATTGGATGTCGTCTTCTTGAGTCACTTGCACGGCGATCATTTTGGCGGCCTGCCTTTTTTGTTTATCGAGTACCTTTACGAAAAACCGCGCCGCCGCCCATTACGAGTGGCGGGGCCCCCGGGAACCGAGGACAGAGTCCGCCGACTGTTCCGCTTAATGTATGGCGGCGGTTCGAGCGTGAAAGCTCTGCCTTCGACTCGTTTTCACACGCTGCAACCGGGGAAAAACAAGATCGTCAAAGGCATCTCCGTGTTCCCCTTCCGTGTTCCCCATCAGGAGCGAGATATCTCCCTTGCGCTGAGAATCCGCTACGACGGCAAACGGATATTATATTCGGGGGACTCGGCGTGGACCGAGCGCTTCGTGACGCATGCGCGCGGCGCCGACTTGTTCCTCTGCGAGTGTTCCTTTTATGATCGGGAAACTTCCAATCACATGAGCTATCGGATACTGCGCCACCACCTGTCGAAGCTGCAGTGCAAAAAAGTGGTGCTGACGCACTTGGGTGATGAAGTCCTCGCCCGCCGCCGAGAAATTGCGTTCACTTTGGCGCAGGACGGAATGGTCGTGAAGATCTAGTCGGCCTCAAGGGCCAGGCTGGCTGCCGTTGCCGCTCATTTCAAGAGAGGTGGTCATGGGGACAATGAGCGGCCGGAAACCGCTCTGCTCGAGAATTTCCTGGGCGGTTTCTTGAGCTTCCAGGTATTCCGCGTAGGGTCCAATGCGCACACGGTAATTGGTTTCCCCTTCTTTGACGCTGATTCTTTCGACAAAAACCTCAAAGCCCCTTTTGGAAAACACCTCTTGCAGGGCCTGCGCCCTCTCAGCTTCGCGGAACGAAGCGACCTGCAAGACGTAACCCGCCGCACCATCTCTCGGCGTTTCATTCTCCTGAGGCTTCACGGGCGATGTCAAATTTCGCTCCGAGCGCGCAGCCAATTGCCCCGCCGTTCTTGCAGGCCCGGCGGATTGGCTTGCGACCCTTAACGTCTCGTAATTGTCAAAGCCGTATTCCAACAGCTGCCTCGTGTCACCCCACAAATTGCGCGAACCGAGGATCGAGACTACCAGCGTTACGCCGTTTCGCTCGACGGCGCCCACAAAGCATTTCTGCGCTGCGTGCGTGTAACCCGTCTTGCCCCCGATGGCGCCGTCAAAATTCCACAGCAGCCGGTTATGATTCCTGACAGAGATGCGACGCGTCTTTGGTCTTTTGCGGCTTGCCGTGCGG
Source organism: Binatia bacterium (assembly GCA_041625275.1). Classification (GTDB taxonomy): domain Bacteria; phylum Desulfobacterota; class Binatia; order UBA9968; family UBA9968; genus JBFJNS01. Next base: position 3,882 of record JBFJTQ010000119.1, read on the forward strand.
CTTGCCGTTATGGATCTGACCGAGCTGATCTTGGTTTGGACAATTTCGCGGAATGCCGGGTTCCGCATGGCGTATCGGAAAATGACTGCCAGATCCCGCGCCGTGGAGTAATGATCGGCCGCCGTTAGCCCGTGGGGATTGGTAAAATTGGTATCTGTAGCGCCGATTTCATGCGCCTTTTTGGTCATCATGGCCGTAAACCGCTCCACGGAACCCGCGATGCCCTCGGCAAGGACCAGGCTGGCGTCATTGGCCGAGGACAAAAGAATTGCGTAGATCAAGTCTTCAATGCTTATGGTCTGCCCGGGTTTTAGGTAGAGCTTGGAAGCGGGCACGCGGGTGGCGGCTTTGGAAACTGTCAGCGTTTCCGACAGCTTGCGACCGCTTTCCAGTGCCACGATCGCGGTCAATATCTTGGTCGTGCTGGCTGGCGGTAGGCGCACATCGGCGTCCTTCTGGTACAGGATCCTGCCCGTCTTCGCGTCCAGTAGAAGCATCGCGCGCGCCGTGAGATCCTCTTCCGGGGAGAACGCCCCAGCCTGTGAGATCGACGCCAGCCATAGACTGAAAGTCAAAGCCCAAAAAACGTATAACAGTGTTAAAGGTTGCAGTTTTTTTGTCCTTGTCGCTGTAAGGCGCCGGGTCGCGAATTCGATCATGGAAAAACGCACCCGAATAGAACTGTTTTATAACATAATTGAGCCACTTGCGGTAGGATTTTTTCGGGAGGGGTGGGGACGTCGTGACAAAAAGCTGGATGGTGGGCAGCCAGCAGGGATGCGCTACACGCCAATGCCAATTCACGCCCGCCCAAGCTTACTTCTTGCTGGGATTGACGCCGTGCTTATGAAGTTCCTTGTCCGCGCGGTCGCTTATGCCGGCCTGTTCGCCCATGGCTTCGCGACGAATACGGTCCTGGCATGGCTCGCAGATTCCGCCGCTTAGGAACTCCACCAGTTTCGCGCAAATCATGCACCTTTTCTTTTCTTCGCCCATACTCAATGAATTTTACTACAAGAGAAACATTTGCCAAGTGCCGCAAACCTGTGACTGTTTCAGTTCAAAATTTTGATCTGCGACGGATCCTCCAAAATAACTTCCAATCCGTATTGCGGATGGTCCTTGATTTCACCCTGGAGCTCGACTTCCCTCCCATCAAAACCTTTCGGTGGCAGCTTGTTCTTTTCGAAAAGTTCCACGGCGGAGGCGAAGATGACCGCAGTCAGCGCGGCGCGGGACGGCCCGAAATTGAGAAAGTAAGTGTTGCTCCTGGCGGAATGGCCCACGCGGAAGATGCGACCCCGAATCCGCACCCGTTGACCCTTGAAAGCGCGGATTTTTTCTACCTCCCGCGCCTGTAAAACGGGTAGTTCCGCGACCTTGTCAATCGGTGCGTTCGCGGGCGCAAAAGTCAGGCGAAAACTTTTCAGTTCGGCTTCGGGGTTTTGACCAGGGTAGTCGTGAAGCTCAACCAGGGATCGCGAAAACTCGGTTGCCGGCGGGTTCCACCGCAGGTAGAGGAGGTGCGAGCAAAAACCGGCGATGAACGCAGCCACGATCCAAACGGCGCTAACCGCTGACGATCCCTTCAAGGTTTTCTCTCCCACAGGCGAAAGAAGGCTTTGCGATACTCTTCGGCCAATGGCCCCGCGTCGCGAAAGAGCAGCAGGTTCTCGTCGTTGAGGCGATCGGCGGAGTGTGTCCAGTTATAGGAACCGGTGAATACGATGCCGCCATCGATGACCGCAAATTTCTGGTGCATCAAGCCGCTTTCCTTGTTCGTTGTGCCGGATTTGATGCCGGAAATACGACGGACGGGAATTCTCTGACCCTCTAAAAACCTGCCTTTCGATTTATCGTTGCCGGAATCAAATTCCCGATCGATGATCACCCGCACCGAGACGCCGCGCATTTTCGCCTGCACTAGGGCACGGGCGAGGTCGTCATGGGTGAAGGCGTAGACGGCGACGAGCAGTTCCTTCTTGGCCTGGTCGATTGCGCGTATTATATGGGCGGAACATCGGCCCTGAGGGCTGAAGCAGGTCTGGACCACCATTTCTGCCCCCGCCGGGGCGATTGCCAGCGCGCAACCGAGCCACATAATTGGGACCGCCGCCCGCAACAACTTCATCTCGCCGCGGCCCGCTCGCCGGGAAGGCCGCCCCCTCTCGAACCCAGGCACATATTCAAGATCAGCCGCTCCATGACCAATTGGGAGCGAACCCCTCTCGACTTCAAGCGCAGATCCGTATCATGGATGTTGTGCAGATGAGCAATGAGCTCTCGCGACGAGAAATGGTCTGCCCTTTGGAAGCACATGTAGTCTGCATATGGGCTGCGTGTCAGAAGGGCCGTCCCGTCCTTGAGAACACGCTGCTGAAATTGCCCATAGCTCATCCCCCGCTGCCAACGCCCGCGCATCTCGCCTTCGATCAGCTGCCGGGCGATTATAAGCCGGCGCACTTCGCTCGCGAGGGTCGCTAAGATCCTCAACGGGTGATCGCCTTGCGCGAGGAGTCGCCGAAGCTGAGAAAGCGCGGCCACGGCATCGCGCGCCCCAACCGAACGCGTAAGATCAAAGATCCAGCCGGCCCCCTGGTCGACAAAGATCGCGTCCACATCGCGAACCTCGATGGTGGATTGATCGCCAATGTAAAGGAGCAGTTTATCGAGTTCCTGACGCAGCGACCTGAGATCCTCGCCCGCCCGCTGCAAGATCAACTCTCGTGCTTGAGGCTCGATTTTTTTACCCGCGCTCCTCAGGCGCTCGTTGATTGATTCCGCCAGCGTCTCCGGTTTGACCCGGCCGTCTCGAGCCCGCTCCAAAACGAAATCGAGCACGACGCCCTGGTCGGCGAATTTCTTGTAAAGGCGAGTCCGCCGATCGACTTGCACGGCGGTCAGCAGCAATAGATCCCAAGGCGGCAGACCGCCCTCGAGCAGCTCTGCAAGGCCATGCGCCTCGGATCCTCGGCGCTGGCCGAGGTTCATTCCTTGTCTCCTGCAGTGGGCCA
>JBFJTQ010000120.1:0-6886 GCA_041625275.1 Binatia bacterium
ATCGTCGGGCTGCAGTTCGGGTCGTTGCTTGCCGGTTCCATTATCACCGAGACTATTTTCACCTGGCCCGGTATCGGACGGCTGACCATCCAGGCGATTCAGACTCGGGATTACCCGCTCGTCCAGGGATGCGTTCTGGTGATCGCAACGAGCTATCTTTTGGTCAACTTGTTCACTGATGTTGTCTATCATTTAATCGATCCACGAATCACCTATGGGGAATAAATTCTGGTTTTACGCCGGCTGTGCCCTCCTTGTTTTGGTCGTTGCTTGCACGATTCTGGCGCCTTTTCTCGCGCCCTATGACCCGACACAACAAAATCTTGAAAAAGACTTGCTGGCGTTCTCCCCCGAACACCTGCTTGGAACGGACAAACTAGGCCGCGACATTTTGAGTCGGACACTTTATGGCAGTCGGGTTTCCTTGCTCGTCGGCTTGAGCACGGTTGCGGTTTCGCTTTCCATCGGATTTCTTGTCGGAGCTGTCGCGGGCTATTACGGCGGCTGGGTCGATCAGGTTCTGATGCGGGTGGTCGACGTGCTGATGGCGTTTCCGGGCATTCTTCTCGCCATCGCCTTCACCGCCGTATTGGGACCCGGCCTCGGCCATGTCGTACTGGCGCTTTGCCTTATTAGCTGGACAGGATACTCGCGCCTGGTCAGAGGCGAGATTCTGGGATTGAAGGAAAAAGAATATATCCAGGCAGCCCGCGCCATAGGCTGCAAACCTGCGCGCGTGATCCTCGGCCACCTCTTTCCGAACCTCCTTCCACCCCTGTTGATTCAGGCCACCTTCGGTTTGGCTGCCGCTATCATTGCCGAAGGAAGCCTCAGTTTCTTGGGCTTGGGAGTCGAGCCGCCAACCCCTTCCTGGGGCGCGATGTTAAACGAAGGACGGCAGTTTCTCCTCGTGGCGCCCCATTTGACCACCTACCCGGGTTTGGCGATTATGATTACCGTCTTAGGGCTCAATCTCGTCGGCGACGCTCTCCAGGACCGCCTCGAATCGCGAAGCTGGTAGTATTACCGGCAAAATTGCCTTGCGATGCCGTCTGTGGGATGGTAGTTAAAGTTTTTGGGAAAGTTTTGCTGGGGTCCGATCACTTTATCTGCACCAAAAACGTCATTTCCGGCTGTCTCCCAGCGGTTCGCGGACACGCGGCAAAATCAGCAAGGAGGGCATTCAAATGAAACTCTATTCCTGCCATACCTGATCCTATGCTCACAGGACAAGGATTGTCCTGTCCGAGAAAAAGCTTGCGTACGAGCTGGTTGAAGTGGATCTAAAAAATAAGCCCAAGGACCTGTTGGAACTAAATCCTTACGCCAAAGTGCCGGTGCTGGTCGATGGCGATGCGGTAATCTACGAATCGGCCATCATCAACGAGTACCTCGAGGAAGTGTACCCGAAGGTTTCGTTGTTGCCGCAGAGTTCCTATGAACGAGCGAAGGTGAGAATCTGGGTCGATTTCTTCAATAGCCGAATTCATCCGGCAGCGCACGACATCGCCCACGACAAAGAGCCGGAAAAGGCTCGCGAGCGACTGCTCACTCACCTGCGAAGATTGGACGGGGAAATGGCTGGGAAATCTTTTATCGCCGGGGACTATTCTCTCGCGGACGTTACCTTCATCCCCTTCTATGTGCGGCGCGAACGCTACCGCGTGTCCATGGAAGACGGTTTCACTAATTTGAAGCGCTGGGGCGAAGAGCTCGTTCGCCGGCCTGGGGTAGCTTCGACGCTTTAAGTCCCGCGAAACCGCCACACAAGGTAACCCTCAAAATCTGAGGAAAAATAGCAAAGAGAAACTTATGAAGCCACGGCTAGTTCACCCAGAGGAAATAAAAGGCATTGTGACCATGGCGCAGGCCGTAGAGGCCGTGCGCACGGGATTCCGTGAATGGGGAGAAAATCCGCGCCTCAACACGCCCCGCCGGCGCATACACATTCCGACGGGGGTGCGCGTGAGCGTTCACCAGGGAGGCGTGCCGGCGGCCGGAGCGACCGGGCTCATGACCCACTGCGAATGGGTGAAGCCCATGGCCCAAGAACAGGTGTACCCGCGTCTTAACCACCCCGTGATCGTTCTTTATGATGCAGCCGAGGGGGAGCTCAAAGGTATCATCATTGGCGAAATCACCTGCGCTGAACTGCCCAACAATATTGCGGTCACGGGCCTGCGGACCGCCGCGACGAGCGCCGTCGGCACTGATTTGCTTGCCCGTCCCGATGCCTCGAGCGTCGGCATTTTTGGCGCCGCCGGGCAGGCAAAAAATCATCTCCTTGCCCTCGTGCAGGTGCGCAAGCTGAAAACGGTAAAAGTCTACAGCCGTAGAGCGCAAAACCGCGAAGCATTTGCAGAAGAGATGGCGTCTGTGACCAACCTCAATGTCACCCCGGTGGCATCGGCGCAGGAAGCCGTGCGGGGCGTTGACATCATTCTAGCGGCCACCAACTCCAGTGTCCCCGTGTTCGACGGCAGTTGGCTCGAGCCCGGCCAACACGTCACCACCATCGTCGGCAGCAACGTGGGGCTCGTCACGGGTGGCTTCACCGCCGCCAAGCGGCGCGAGATCGACGATGCCACCTTGGCTCGCAGCCACGTTCACGGCATCGTTTCAATTCAACAGGCGATCCAGGATGAGCAGGCTGACATATACGACCCGGTCCAACGCGGAGTCCTCAAGTGGGAGCAGCTCATCGAGATCGGAGACATCCTGGCGGGCAACAAAGAAGGCCGGACCAAGGCGGACCAGATTACTTTCTATAAAAACAACGCCGGGCAGGGTGTGGCTGACGTTGCCCTGGGGGCGCTTGTGTTGCAGCAAGTGGAGAAAAAAGGCGGTGGCCAGGTCCTAAACGTGTAACGCGGGAACCATCGCCGCGGCTTGCGTCTCTCTTTCGTCTTTGCCTAGCTTTCGGACGGGGACCGATTTTTACCTCCTCGCATTCCTGAGGCGACGACCGCGATCACGGCCAAAGCTGCGAGCACCAGACAGGAATTTTGAAAAGCTGCGATGAAAACCGGCGGGTTTTGACCCCACGCCGTATAAGGGGGAACCCCCGTGCCGCTAAGGCCGTAGGAGCGCAGCCATCCCGCGAATAACAGGCTTGCCATCGAGACTCCTACCCCGTTGCCGACGTTCGCCGCCGTTAACGTCACCCCGCTGACCGCTCCCAGTTTATCCGCGCCCACGGCGCTGAATATGGCGCTAAGATTGGGCGACTGAAAGAACGACCACCCCAAACCCATCACGACAAGCGGAATCAGAATCGAAACGATCTGAGAGTCACCGTCCAAGCGCGACATGAGCGCAATGCTAACGACGGTGCAAACGGTCCCCAGCGTGCACAGCAGTCGAGAGCCCAGGCGATCTGACAACCACCCGCCAACGGGCGCGAGAAAAACGATCACGAGCGAAAAAAAGATCAGCGTAAACCCCACCTGCGTCGGGCTGAAGTGAAGAATACCCTGAAAGTAAAACGGCAACAGAAAAAAGATCGCCGTCTGGCAGAGGGAAACCATGAAGAGGCTGACAACCCCCGAGGTAAAAACGCGCGCGCGAAAAAGCGCCAGCTCCAGGAGCGGTGCCGCGACGCGTCTTTCGAAATGAAGGAGTGAACCGAGCATCAAGCCGAATAACGCAAATGAAACCGCCGCGCCGAGTCCTAAACCCGCGCTGGCCGTCTGCTGCAAGCCCAAGATCAGCGCGGCGGCAGTGCCTAAAAGAGTCACCATGCCGATCGGATCGATGGTATAGGTGGACCGGTGGGTCACGGTTTCCTGAAGCACCTTCGACGCCATCACCGCGGCGGCTAGAGCCACGGGGACATTGACGAAGAAAATCCAGCGCCAGCCCGCCAGATCGACAAGCACACCACCTAATGAGGGACCGATGATGTACCCGAGGTGAAAAGCCATGGAAGCAACGCCGAGCGCCTTCCCTCTTCCCTCGCGCTCGTAAACTGCGGAAACGATTGCCCGACCATTGGCTAAAAACATGGCGGCGCCGAGAGCTTCAACGACCCGGAAGAAGATGATCTGCCCCAAAGAGGCGCTAAGTCCGCACGAAGCCGAACCGATTACGAATACAAGATATCCCAGGCTATAGATCTTTTTCCGCCCGATGCCGTCTCCGAGCCGGCCGAGGCTCAACACGAGACCGATCATGGTCAGTTGGTAAGCGAGGGGAATCCACTGGACCGTTTCCATAGATGTCCCGAAATAGACAGACACCGTCGGCAGCGCAACGATCACTGAACGGGCATCGAGAGCGGCAATGAACTGACCAAAGCAAACGTTGATCAAGGCCAGCCGTTGCATTCTGGGAGAATAAGTTGTCGTTGCCATAATTTACGCTAGGCGGCACTACGATTGACGCCGGGTCGGTTCTTGGCTAATCTGGCCACAATCCAAACTTCATCTTCTGCCATGTGTACCCTTGTCCATTTGCCGCGCTTAGCCATATGAGTAAAATCGCTCTTGCCCAAGTTAAGTCTTCCACGGATAAAAAAGAAAACCTCCGCACGGCGATTGAGCTGGTCGAACAAGCGAAGGCTAAGGGAGCGGATCTTCTAGTCTTCCCCGAGTTCCTGATGGCATACTCGCCAGAGAGTCAATCCGCAGAGGAATTGTGCCGAATCGCGGAAGGAGTTGATGGAGAATTCATCTCGACCCTGAGAAATGCCGCTAAAACCAATGACATGAGTCTTGTAGCAACGATCTACGAGAAGAGCAACTCGCCAGAGCGAGTCTTCGACACGGCGGTATTGATCGATGGGACCGGAACGGTGCACGGGATTTACCGCAAACTGCATCTCTACGACGCCCTCGGCTTCAAGGAGTCGGCTAAGATGACGCCGGGCAGCGATGTCACCCGACCCGTTTCGACCCCCTGCGGCCCCGTCGGCATGATGATCTGTTACGACCTTCGCTTTCCCGAGCTGTCACGCATTCTGACGCTGTTGGGAGCGGAAGTCTTAGTGGCCCCCTCCGGGTGGGTCAAAGGCGACATGAAAGTGGAGCACTGGCGCACGATGATCACTGCGCGCGCGATTGAAAACGGCTGCTATGTTATCGCCCCGGATCAGGTTGGCAACATTTACATCGGCCACAGCATGATCGTAGACCCCTTCGGCAGGACCATCGCCGAAATGGAAGAGCGGGAGGGTCTGGAAGTCGTGGACCTCGACCCGACTGTCGTGAGCGAAGTAAGAGAAAAACTGCCCCTGCTCAACAACCGCCGCAAGGACATCTATTCCAGATATTTTATAGGCAGCTAAGGAAGGTGCTACCGCATGCGAGTTCTACGTGTCGGTTGGTCTAGGGAACAGAGGGTAAATGACCCCTGCCCTGCTCGCTGCCTATCTCACTCCCGTCGTGGTTCCGCAGCCGCGCTCTTGCCGGCGATGTAACCCTGTGTCGTGCACCGGCCCAGGCCGTGTTGATTGAATCCCCCCGCCGATTCGCCCCCGCAATAGAGCCCCGGTATCACCTGGCCGTTCATGTCCATCACCTGACATTTCGCGTTGATCCGCAGGCCCGCGCGCGAGTCGTGTACCAGCGGCGTTGCCCAGGCGGCAAAGAATGGCGGCGTCTGTATCTTGTACTTGGGTGTGGGCTTGCCGAAATCCAGATCGGCGCCGGAGTCCACGAAGGAATTGTACCGCGTCACCGTCGCCTGCAAAGTGGCGCCGTCCATCGGTTTTGCCTGATATGGGTTTTTGATCGCGGCGGCGAGTTCGTCAAGCGTGTTCGCCGTGAAAAAATACCCGTCCGGATCCACGTGCGGCGGCTCGACTTTCCAGCCCTCCCGCTTCACCGCGTCCGCGTCAAAAATCGCCCATACTGGCCCCCCTGAGAAGTCCGGAGGCTCCGAGGCTGAATTCATCGCCACGGCGGCGTTGAAGAAATTATATTTGACGCCATCGTATTTGATATTGGCGGCATTGAGATAGCTCGCCGGAGTATAGGGGTTGATGTCGTTGTATTTGTTTCCCTCCGGGTAATCGCCCTTGGTCTCGTCAAAAAACCGCAGGCCCACCTGGTTGACGAGAATCAAGTCTTGCCAATTCTTAACGCCAAGGCCGGTGGCGCGGACAATGGGAAATATCGGACTCTCGAGTTCCCAGGTCATGTAATTATACCGAGTGGCCAGCGCGCGCTGGGTCCGAATGTTGTCGCCGTTCTCGAGCGTCTGGTTCGCCAGACCCCACAGGGATGCGCCAATGGCCATCGCCGCCATTTCCCCGCTGGCGTCCTGGAACGTATAGGGTTCGCCGGCTGTTTGGTAAACCTCGGTCAACCGGGCATCGAACATGCGGCGAAAGTTGACATTGCTGGTACTGCCGCCGGTGGCGATGACCACGGCTTTGGCCGCACGAATGTTCACGCTCGGTTGGGTCATGTCGATGTTACCGTTGGAGCGATAGCTCTGCATGGGTGTCTTCGCGCCGGGAAGAAATCTCGGCGTGTACTGCGCCGTGATTCCAAGCACTCTTCCTGCGTCTGTCTCCGAGGAGGTCTCCCTGATGATACTCATCATTTTATAATTCAGAAGGAAGCGCACGCCCTTTGCGCGCGCGCTTGCTTCCAGCGGCCTGATCAGGCCGGTGCCCGGTCTGGCATTCGGGCTTGCCGGTCCCGCGCCTTCGGTCCACATCGCATGATTTTCCCGCGGAGCCGAGTTTCCAGTGGAGTGCGCGCCATGATTGTCCGGGGCTTTCTCCGCGAATTTTACGCCATTGGCAACCAAAAATTCGTAGGTTGCCGCGCAATGATCGGCGAAGGCGCGAATCACGGCCCGGTCGCTGTAGCGGTAGTCAGGAGAGCCGTTAGGCTGCACGACAGACCAGTCGGTCAGGTCGGAAAATACGAGGTCCGGC
>JBFJTQ010000121.1:0-6882 GCA_041625275.1 Binatia bacterium
AGTCAAGAGAGAAAGCGCAAATGAAAAAGGATTTCGGGCCAAGCTGAGGTACGGTCGCGCAATCGCGCCTCTCCATTGCTAGACGTAAAGACCTGCGATCTTTACGGTACTAAGGCTGCCCCCAGGTCAGCTCTATCGAAACCGCGCCCGCGATTTGGATTCGGATCTTCGCTCCCGCCGCGTACTTTTTCTTGTCTCGCTTCTTTGTCGTCCCTTTGCCCTGAATGTTCTCTTGCTGACGGAGCCGCCGACCTTTTTTTGACTTCGCTTGAAGCCATAGGATTTCACATCCAGCAACCGCTGGCGCAGATAAGCCGGGTCCAGCCTCAGCTCGTCGCAAACGTTGATAAAGGACAGCGGGGCATCTTCGTTTTTTGCGAAGATCCAATCTCTCGCTTCTTGGAAAAGTTTGACCTCGGCATTTTTGCGAGACTTTGAGAACTTCCAATAACATTCAAAGGCATCTGCCAGGATGGCGATCAGCAATTCTTTCTCCGGTCCTGCCGGGCCGGGGCTTGAGAAATGGCCGAAAAACTGATCGGTCACCACGGGATCGACATGAAAAGGATAACTTGTTTCATTCATCATCAAGTCCTCAAAAAAACCATTTTTCCTAAAGCCCTGCTTCAGGAAAAGAGTCTGTTCTCCGGCTTGGGACTAATTGCGCAGCGTCCAAATCATCGACGCATAGCCATGAGCCCTCTGCCGTTGGATTTTGTCGTTACGAAGATAGGCAATAAGTCGATGTGCGATGGGGCGGCGAGCGCTCGCAGCCAATTATCACGACAGGCCAGAGGTGCAGGTTTTGTTTTCTGTCAAAGCGAACGAATGCGCGCTGGAAAACCGACGTGAACCGGAAGTTACCTAGGCCCAAGACGGGCCGTTGTTTCAGGATCTCATCGAGGTCGTAGAGCGGTCTTTGGGGTCTCCACAGCTTGCCGTTTATAGCCGGGGCCTTCACGCCAGGATGTCGGTCGTCCAGTTCAGGCTGGGAACATCCGGCGCACAAAAGCGCGACCATCAGCGCCCCAAACAAGCCTCCCATGGCGGAAGCCCCGCTGGCGAACTTTATCCTTTCACGGCCAACCCTATTCATTAATGAGGAACTTATCCAAGCGGCGGCGGGGGGTCAAGAGGGACGGCGCCGTAGCCGCCAAGTTGGCGGCAGGAAATGCGATTTTGCCGTACCCGCGGTTGTAAGCAAAGCTCCTCGCGTGAGGGCTTCAGGACTGCCGTTGAATCAGCGGCATAGGAATCGGGACACCTCGCCTCTCAAGCGTAGCTTCCTGCGCCACACGAATCTTTCGGTGGTTTTGTTCTCATGTTCGACCATGTGCCCGTCGTCGTTCTGATTGTCCATGCTCGTCTGCCCTCTTGTATGGCGTATTCAAGTAACAGTCCGTGGGCGCTTCGTTGCTAGAGCTAAGTCCTCGGTCCACGAGATTGACGCGTATTGCCAATTTGTCATGGGTGGCTTACCGCCATGTCAAATTCAGCGGCGAATCCGCTTTCCATAAGGCTCTCGCCGGCGCGCTTGCGGGACACAAAACAGGACAAGGCGGGAAGGATGGTACCAAGTCGGTGAGAACCTGCTTCCGAAAGTCTACTTGTGAGAGTCTGGCATGCAGCGTGCTTCGCTCTCCGGTTCAGTTGACGCGATGAACTGAATACCCGACGTGGTCACCATGGGTATCAGGGAGCAAATGGTGAAACCGGAAACGATAGCGCCGGTTTTTTTTTGTCCGAGAGTAGTAAGGGGGCACACTGGACTCAAACCGTCGTCAAAGTCACGAATTAGAAAATGATGCTACCGAAATCCCCGCGCTTCCTAAAAGACGGGCTGGTCGAGGCAAAAACATTGCCTGGGAGGTTTAACAACACACGATAGCACGAACATCATCAGATCCGTATTCCTTGAACCTATTCCGCTAATTTGTTCTGTCAGGTTCGGACGGCTGGACACTGCGAGCTAAATGCTGGGCCGAGAAATTCTTGCGAAGCTTTGCTCCTCGTGCACCGTCTCCGAAAAAGCCTGGCGAGGTATGAGGACAACTAAACTAGTAGTCATTTGGGCCGCCGAAAAGAGCCATTGATGGGTAAGAAGATTCTGATTATCGAAGACAACGCCGACCTGCGGCGCATTCTTGCTCTCACTTTGCGTTACATGGATTACGAGCCACTAGAAGCCAAGGACGGATATGTAGGAATAGAAATGAGTCTAGCTGAACATCCCGATCTCGTCTTGTTGGATCTTGGTCTCCCCGGCATGAACGGGATTGAGACTGCGAAAAGAATCAAGAAGAACCCCGATACGGTCGAGATCCCTATCGTCGCGTATACCGCATGGTCTCAAGCCGAGATCGAATCTAAAGCGCGGGAAGCGGGATTGGTGGAATTTTTGCAAAAACCGGTCTCATTGAATGCGATCATCAACGCAATTGAACGGCTTACCAAGACAAAGGCATCAACTCATTGAATCAACCGCGGGGCACCGGAATCGCACCTCCGCGTGCGAAAAGAAAGTCTAGATCTAAAAGTCTGACCCTCTGCCCTGTTGGCTCCTGTCTATGCTTCTGAAGCAACCGGTTGCATCGATCCGACGAGCAGAAGCAGGTCCCTCTTTTATTGGATCTTGACAAATTGCAAATTTCTACCAAACTACGCGCATAGCACGTCTGGCGCCTAGCGATGCGAACCGAAGGAGAAACCATCTTGCTCTAGTATGGTCCCGTTTTGTAAGATTCATATAGGGAGTTGAAAACTATGAAGCGCGTCTTCCTTTTCCTGGCTACCAACCTGGCCATTATTGTAGTGCTCGGGATCACGCTGCGCGTTCTCGGCGTGGAGCGTATCCTCGATGCTCAGGGCGTGGACCTTAATCTGAATCACTTGCTTGTTTTCTCTTTCGTGTTCGGTATGGGTGGATCTTTCATCTCTCTCGCCATATCCAAGTGGACGGCAAAGCGACTGACTGGGGCTCAGGTGATCGATCAGCCCCGGAACCAGACCGAGCAATGGCTGTTCGAAACCGTGCGCCAGCAGGCGAAAGCCTCGGGTATCCGAATGCCGGAAGTGGCCGTCTACGACTCCCCTGATATGAACGCCTTCGCTACCGGCATGCGCCGGAACAAGGCGCTGGTGGCCGTGAGCACGGGACTGCTAAACAAAATGGACAGGCGCGAGGTCGAGGCGGTGCTCGCCCACGAGGTGAGCCATGTTGCCAATGGAGACATGATTACCCTCGCGCTGATCCAAGGGGTGGTGAACACGTTCGTGATCTTTTTGTCGCGGGTGGTTGGCCATTTTGTGGATCGCGTTATCTTTAAAACAGAGCGCGGCCACGGCCCCGCATTTTGGATCACCGCCATCGTGGCGGAGTTGGTGCTCGGGATCCTGGCGAGCATTATCGTTTTTTGGTTCTCGCGGCGGCGCGAGTTTAGGGCCGATGCCGGCGGAGCGCGGCTCGCCGGCGCCAATCAGATGATCGCAGCGCTCCAACGACTCAAGGCGTCCTATGAACAGCCCCATCTTCCCGATCAGATGCGCGCCTTCGGCATTTCAGGCGGCGCAAAGAGAGGTCTGGTGCGGCTCTTCATGACGCACCCGCCCCTAGACGAGCGCATTGAGAAACTGAAAAACCTCCGGTAGCCGTCCGATACCGAGATCATCTAGTGTAGTGTACCTGAAGTTCGTTGAAAAAATGCAAATGATGGTCACGACTCGAATCGAATTCAAATCCCCCCTTTCCCCCCTTTTTCAAAGGGGGAAATTTTTCTCTGGCATCTTAACCCCTCTTTGGCAAAGAGGGGAAGGGGAGATTTTCGGACGAAATGACGACGAATTTATACAGCGAACTTTGGTTCCAGGACACTAGATAAGGGGTAAACAATTCCGCGGTCGATTTTCACTGCCGCCGATCGAGCCCCGTCCCTCTGCAAACATCTCGGCGAAGTCTTTTGTTGTTGACTGCTCCGAACGCTGACTTGATCGAGCACACCGAGTGGGCATTTGAAGTCGCATCTTGACCTATCGCCTTGACGCCCATCGAGATCGGCCAGTTTCTCAGCCAACTGTTTGTGCCCCTCCGCTTTCTCTGTTACGCACTCGCGCTCCCGGATGATTGTGCTGGAACTTAATCCGCCGAGCTCCGTTTCGAGCCGCGCAGCTTTTCCAAAAGACTTCTCAATCCTGGTCGCCCTGGTAAATAGCGTCCCGGTCGTTGCCTCGGCACGTACGGGAATTTGTAAGTCGTTTCCCGCTTGAATGTCTATTATAAAGTGACCCGTAAGTCCGATCGCCACCGTGTCGAGTCTTGATCAACAAGAGGTCGGTGTGAGCGAAAAGAAAGTCTAAATCTAAAAGTCTGACCCCGCACCCAGGTCTATCATCGAAGCACGAGGGCGCGAGTGGCTAATGGCATATGGCGAATGGCTGGCGCGGGTTCAACCGTTCAAAGTTCAACGATGCAAGAGCAAGAGGCGTGATGGCACGTTGCGCATAGCAGCTAGGGGAAAAGGCGCGAATGGCTTATGGCTCGTAGCATGTGGCACGTGGCAGAAAGAGCGCATGTGGCAGATGGCGCGTGGCAACAGATTAGATTCCGTTCCAATCGTTCAAAACGTTCAACCGCTGCGCTCCGTTCAAGTCGTTAACACCGGAATTGGTTCCACAGTTCAATCGTTCAAAAGTTCAAGGATGAAAAGGCGAAGGGCGCGGATGGCCTATGGCGAATGGCTGATGGCACGCAGCGCATGGCGCGTGGTAAGAGATTAGACCCCGCTCCAATCGTTCAAAACGTTCAACCGCCGCGCTCCGTTCAACACGTTTACACAAGAACTCATTCAACCGTTCAAAGGTTCAAGGATGGGGCCCGGCCCCCTCTACGCGGAACGGAGGCCTTTCCGCCAATGTTCGGTCTAGGCTTCAAACACCGAATCCTTTTTAGGAAGGCTCGAGAACTCGTCTGCTAAAATGAAAAAGCCCTCGATTCGTCGAGGGCTTTTTCATGGAGCGGGTGAGGAGGGTCGAACTCCCGACCTTATGCTTGGCAAGCATACGCTCTAGCCAACTGAGCTACACCCGCCTACGTCTTAGAACTACATGAACCAAGAATCTTTGTCAATTTGCGCAACTCTGCTTGCCATTCAAACGAGCTTGCCTCAGACGAAAAAACCGCAGGTGGTAACTGATTCCCGACCACAAGGCAATCACCGCCGAAAGGGCCAGAAAATAAATTCCCACGGCATAAAAATCGATTCCCCAATACGGATAGTGCACCAAGAGCGCCACCACGGCAAAGGCCTGAAGGATGAACTTGTATTTTCCCAATGCCTCCGCTTGCATGACGATCCCTTCCGTCAGTGCGATACCGCGGATAACGGTCACCGCTGTCTCCCTGGCGATAATGACCACAACGAGCCATGCAGGGACGCTCGGTTCGCCCGGGCGATTCATGGCCGCCAGCATGATCAGCGCCGACGCGACCATAAGCTTGTCCGCCAAGGGATCTAGGATCTTACCGACATCGGAAACGCTCTGGTTACGCCGCGCCAAATACCCATCAAAGTAATCGGTCACCGAAGCAGCCAGGAATAGAGACGCAGACAATAGCCCTGATGTGCGGTCAGGAAAGGTCAATAGATACACAAGAACGGGGATGATAAGAATGCGTAAGAAGCTGAGCAGATTGGGAACTGTCCAGACCACGGAGCGCTCAGAAAATTAAACTCTTTCGCCTAGGGATCGATTTACTGGCTGGTCTGCCGAATGGCCTGAAGCGCGCTGCTCCGATAAGCGTCATAGAAGCGCAGCACCCGCCGCACATACTCTCGCGTCTCGGCGTAAGGCGGAATTCCACCATGCGTTTCGACAGCCTTGCTACCCGCATTGTAGGCAGCCAAACTCAGCTCAACGTCCCCCTGATACCGACCGAGCAGTAGCTTCAAGTGCCGAACCCCTCCGTCAATGTTATCAGCGGGGTCAAACACATCGACCACATTGTGCAGACGCGCCGTGTCCGGCATGAGTTGCATCAACCCCATAGCGCCTTTCCGGGAGCGCGCATTGGAATTGAAATCCGACTCGGCTTTAATGACGGCCCGGACCAGATCGGCGTCCATGCCGTGTCGGTTGGAGACTGAAACAATCAGGTCTTCGTAGCTATTCGGCGAATAAAGCGCGCCCGCCGACTGCGGAGTGCTCTCGCGAATAACCCGCCGATATCCCGCATGAGTCGGCACATTCGTAAACGTGAGGACCCCTTGCTTGTCTCTGTATACATAAACATCCGCCCAACCGGCACCAGGCGCCATCAATAAAAAGGCAGTTATAAACGCGAGGAAGCTAATTATACCCTTTTGTGGCATAAGTATTCGTCGGCAAATTTTGTTTAGAATAGCCGTCATATTGGCGGCTGTCAAACATTATCGGAGGACTGGCTCTTCCCCGTATTTTAACTCAGCAGTTTCCTCCCCGCGGGCGAAACGAGACGCTTCACCAACGGCAAATCCCCCTCGAGGAAATCGACCCGGGACAATTCCGAAAAAGATAGCCACGCTATGTCCTCGAACACAAGATTGCGCACGGCCCCGGAGAAAGCCCCAACTTTGTAGAATCTCAGATTCACCGTCGCGGCTCCCGGGTAAGGTTGTTGGTGGCGGAAAATCTCCCTGAGGTCATAGGCGTCGATTCCCAATTCCTCTTTGAGCTCCCTGATAAGAGCTTCTTCGTGGCTCTCCCCTTCCTCCACTTTGCCTCCCGGAAACTCCCACTTGAGGGGCCATGAACCATCCTTCTTCCGCTGACAAACGAGCAACCGATCCCCCCTCACGATGAGAGCGGCGACGACCTCAATGATGTTCATCCTTAATTCCGTTCCCTCGG
>JBFJTQ010000122.1:0-6877 GCA_041625275.1 Binatia bacterium
ATCAGTCGGTGGACTCTCGGCTCAGGTCTTTGTCTGGCTCGTCAATCTCGGCGAGAGGTTACTGATCGTAGGTCTTGCGGGTTATGTGCCACCCGAACCCGGAATCACGGATCCCTCGCCGATCGTGGGCCCGTGGGGGCTCTGGTTGATCCCAGTGGTAACGACGCTGGGCGGACTCCTTTCCGGACTGCTGGTTTACACTTTTGCCCCGGAGGCTGAAGGGCATGGCACGGATGCGGCCGTGGAAGCCTTTCACTTCAAAGGTGGTCGCATCCGGCCCGTCGTCCCGGGGATTAAAGCCATTGCGTCCGCGATTACTATCGGTTCGGGTGGGGCGGCCGGGCGTGAAGGACCCGCAGCCCAGATTAGCGTTGGCGTGAGTTCCATGTTGGCGGATTTCCTCCGGCTCACCGACGATAATCGCCGTGTGCTCGTGATCGCCGGCATGGCCGCCGGACTTGCCGCGATATTCAGATCGCCGTTGGGAATGGCCATATTCGCTGTGGAGATTCTTTATGCCGGGATGGCCTTCGAAACGGAATGCCTCATCTATACCGTCATTGCATCGGTCGTTGCCTACGCTGTTAACGGACTCTTCGCGGGCTGGGAACCGATTTTTCTCTTTCCCCAGTCGGTCCATTTCGCTCGCCCTGTCGCCTTGCTGGGTTACGCGGCTCTTGGTGTCGTTGCCGGGTTGATCGGCGCCATTGAGCCAACGATCTTCTACGGTATCCGGGACCGTTTCAGACGGCTGGCGATTCCGAATCATATCAAGCCGGCTATCGGCGGCCTTCTGATGGGCTTGTTTGCTCTGGTTCTGCCGGAAACCTTGGCCACCGGTTATGGCTGGGTGCAGAAGGCCATGACGGGCGGGTATATCGGTTGGTCGTTGATCTTCCTCGCACTGGGCAAAATACTGGCCATGTCCTTGACCATTTCGTCAGGCGGCTCGGGCGGAGTATTCGGCCCCAATGTTTATATCGGTGGCATGGTGGGCGCATGGGTCGCCTATGCCGTCGACCAGTTGATACCCGGCGCAAACCTTAATCCGTCAGCCTTCGCGGTGGTTGGCATGGCGGCGGTTTTTGCGGGAACCGCGCGGGTGCCCATTGCCACTCTCGTGATGGTCTCGGAAATGACGGGCGGGTACGGGCTGATTGTGCCGTCGATGCTAGCTACGGCAACCGCCTTCGTCGTCCAGAGAACGGTCGGCTCGTATTTTCGTTATTCCCGGCTTTACGAATCACAGGTGGAATTGCGCAAAGATTCTCCCGTTCACCACGGAGCATTGGTGCAGGCGGCCTTTGACGTTCTCGAACAGGGCCCCATCGTAGATCTTCGCGGCGTTACGTTTCCGAAGTTGGTCGACCTTTTGCGCCATGGGACGCCTGTGCCTATCCATGGCAGTCAAGCGATGCTATTTACTATACAGGTCGCCGAGGGTTCCCAGCTCGCCGGCCAATCCATTGCGGAGATTTTTGAAACGTTTCCAGATCTGGTTGCGGTCGCCATTATCCGAGGGGAACAAGTTACGCTTCCCAGGGGTTCCACTGTGCTCGGCGTCCAGGATCAATTGCTAATCGCGGCGGCAGACTCCGGAAACGTAGAGGCAGTGCGTCGGCTGGCCGGCAATCCAGACCAGCGAAAGTCTGGCGGCGGTCGATGAACGAAGTGGCCGAGACTTTTTGTGCCAACACCACCATCGGGTAAACGCGCTTGAACGAGCAACGAGCGTATCCCTTCTTTCTTATTCTTCTCAGTGCGGTGCTTTTCTTCTTTGGTTTAGGATGGAGAGATTTTTGGGCGCCGGTGGAGCCCCGTTATGCGGAGATTGCCCGCATCATGTTCGCCAAGGGCGAATGGATCGTCCCGACGGTGAACGGTGAACTTTACACCGACAAACCGATTTTGTACTTCTGGTTGGTTTTAATTGCTTCGAAACTTGTTGGAGCCGTGAATGAATGGACCGTCCGGCTACCTCCTGCCCTGGCGGGGCTGGGCGTCGTGTTAACGACCTACGCTTTCGGTCGAAGCTTCTTTAGCGCAAAAATAGGATTTATCGCCGCGGCGGTTCTCGCCACGACGTATCGCGTTATCTGGGAATCTCGCTGGGCGCACACCGACATGGTGTTCGTCTTTCTTTTCGCCCTATCCATGTATTTCGCTTCCCGGGCTCTCTTACGCAAGGGCCAACGCGACGAGATGCTGCTTGCCTATGGTTTCATGGGGCTGGCAACATTGACCAAAGGCTTGATCGGAGTTGTGCTTCCTGCGCTTATCCTGGTCACTTTCATGGCGATTCGGCGCGAGTGGCGCTTATTGGTAGAGGCCAAGCTGCCGCTCGGGATTGTGGTCTTCCTTGCAGTGGCCGGCCCGTGGTTTTATCTGGTCAGCAGCGCCACGGAGGGAAAATGGCTCACGGATTTCATCTATATTCATCATATTCAACGATATACTACGGCCGCTAGGCACGGGCAGTCATTTTACTATTACTTTACGACCTTGCCGGCGGATTTCCTTCCCTGGACGATTTTTGCGCTTCCCGCGCTCTTTGCTTACCGTCTCAATAGCAAGCTGTGGAATCAACCAAACATCCTGTTTTTTCTCGCATGGTTCTTTGCCATTTTTCTATTTTTCAGTCTTTCCAACACCAAACGAGATTTATATCTCTTGCCGCTATTTCCTCCGGCGGCTTTATTCATCGCCAGCTATATGGATGATCTGATCAGTGGGAGCTTGCCGCAAAGCTTGGTCTATAGAGCTTTTGCGCTCGTTTTTTTAGGTGTGCTACCAGTCGTGGGTCTGGCGCTGCCTGTCGCCGCCTGGATGCTTCGCCCAGATGCGTTATGGATTAGCCTGCCCGCGGCCCTGGTAATGGCTGCAGGCGGATTAGTCCCCTTTTATTTCATCCTGAAGCGCAAGCCTTGGAACGTCTTCATGGCGACCAGCGTGCTGATGGTTTTTATCGTTGCATGTGCTTCACTTTGGGTCATGCCATATCTGGAGCAATTCAAATCACGTCGGCCTTTTGCGCTGGAAATCAAGAAAATCGTGCCGGCGGGGGCGCCACTCTATATCTACGCCGACACCATGAACGACTTTAATTATTACTTGGAGCGCGAGGTGATTCCCGTATTGCACACACGTAGCGAAGTGGAGAAATTGCTGTCGCAGCCTGGTATTGGTTACATGTTGATCAGGAACAAAAATCTCGACAGACTAGACTGGATCCCTCAGGAGCGGATGGTTGCCCGGGAATCGAGGGGGAGCACAAACTGGAACCTCGTCGCCCTGCGGCCTTAGAAGTTGAGAATTCGCTGCACTGAAGGTAATAGTTACAATTTACAAGGAGGAAAGTGAACATCACCAAGGCTGTTTTCTGGTTGGCTGTGGGCTTGGGTCTTGGCTATCTCGTTTGGTCGGTGGTTCCAGATTTTTTTGCGGCCCAAGTCGATCCGCGCTCAAAAGAGTTCCTGAGCAAGGTGGCGGCGGAACTCAACAAGGCCGTGCCGGTCATGATCGACAAGGAAACCGAGCTTCTGCCTTCCGTGGGCGCCGAGGGCATGCTGATTTACAATTATCGCCTGGTCAGTTTTTCCGCAGCCCAGGTGGATGCAAAGAAATTTGCCGCGGCTGCCCGGCAGCAAGTGACTCAAGGCGCCTGCAGCCGCCCCGAGACGCGCGACGGATTTCTAAAAAAAGGCGTGATTTTGCGCTACTCCTACTTCGACAAGGACAAGCAGCACATCGCAACCGTCGACGTGGAGCCGTCAAACTGCGGGTTCTAACGCGAATTGGTCACGTTTGGGAGCCAGCGGGAGGCGAGCTCTCCAGAGCGAGGCAATGGACCAGCGTCCTCGCTTCGCGAGGAATCACAAATCACAGATTTCAGATTTGCCGCCATTTGAGATTTGCATTTGAGATCCCGAAGGCCTGCCTCGCTCTTCCGACTCCCCTCCCGATTCACACAGTGTCGTCAAGTCTCCTCTAATTGTGAGAATACCGGGCTAGGGAAGGGCGAAGAGACCCATCCGAAAAAAAGAGTTTTCAAGCTTTTTTGTGAAGCAGTCCTCGGAGATTACACCGCCGAGGCGCGGAGTAAAGAGTTCTTGATTAAGAAATACTCCGGACTCTGCGATCTCTGCGACTCTGTGGTGATTATTCCTTCACGGGAAACCTAAAATAACCAAAAAAAGGGGCGCGCCTTTTGCTCTAAGAAGTAGGCACGCCCCTTCGATCCCGACTGGTCTTACTTGAGTATCTCTTTGAGCCGGTTCACGAGAGCAGGTTCCATGTTGAAGAGGGCTGCGACGGTTTTTTCAATTTCTTCGCCGGTCAGCGGATCCGTATCCAACTTCGACTTGTTGGCGTCTTCGAGGAACTGCGGGTCCTTTAGAGTTTCCGCGAAAGCTTTGCGCAACATCTGCACCCGGTCTTTCGGTGTTCCGGGCGCCACGGTGTAAATTCTCGTAATCGTTGCAGGGTCGTGAGCGGCGAATTTGAGTATCTTTCGAGCATCGTCGTTGGCCGCAAAATCTATCGCATTGGGCACTTTGGCCAATTCAGGATGCGGCTTGGGATTAACCTGCAAAACGACTGCTACGTTGCCCGCCTCGATTCCCTGGCGCCAGATCGATTTGATGGATTCCCACTGCCAGCAGCCGCCGGCGACTTCCCCGGCTTCGGCGGCAAGGCGAATTTCCGCCGTTCCTTTGTACCCGGCGACCAATTGAATTGGCAGGTTCAAAGAGGCCTGGAGTATTTTGGCCGTGTTGTACGTGGTGTCTCCCGGCGCCACACCTCCCATCTTGACCGGAGTCTTGGCGTTCTTGAGTATGTCAAAGCTCGTCACGCCACTGGCTTTTGCGAAGGCGCATGCCACATTGTCCTGCGTTGGGCTGCCGAGATACTCGAATTTGCGCGCGTCGAACTCGATTCCCGGCTTGCCGATAATTTGATTCACCACCTGGTTGCCGTGGAAATTGAGGATCGTCAGGCCATCCGGCTTGGCGACCTTATAGACATGATTGGCCGCCACCAGGCTTGCGGCGCCGGTCATGTTCTCTACCACTACAGTTGGACTTCCCGGAATATGTTTACCGAGATGCCGGCCAATGACCCGCGAATAGGTATCGAAGCCGCCCCCTGGCGAGAAGCCGACAACGACTCTGATGGTTTTGCCTTCGTAATACGGCGCCGCGCCGAACGACGGCGCACAAAGTCCCATGACAAGCAGAAAGGCCAGTAGGGGCTTTGTTAATGATTTGAACATAACGTTCTCCTTTCATCTCCTCCGAAACTTTCTATCAAATGGTTAACTATGAAAATAGCGAAGTGTCAACTAGGGGCGGCCGCAATGGCAGGAAAATGGAACGCGCGCCTTGGATACTTATGCGCCCGTGACTTCAATCGTTTAGCAGCAGAGCGCGCAAATCG
Source organism: Binatia bacterium (assembly GCA_041625275.1). Lineage (GTDB taxonomy): Bacteria > Desulfobacterota > Binatia > UBA9968 > UBA9968 > JBFJNS01. The sequence continues at coordinate 5,437 of JBFJTQ010000122.1, forward strand.
TCTTCCCAGGCTCGACTGCCATCGGGCTCCCATTGGCTATGGAGATCGCGGATTTCCCCCACCTGCGAAAACATGGGGAGTTCAGCCAGGGCTGCGGCGAGGACTTCCTCATGCCGTTGGCGGTCCTTCGGCGGACCGAAAGTGCGGCCGACCGGATGATCGACGAAAACCGCTCGGGGCGCACGCACCTGGGACATTATGTCGAGGGCGGTGCCGATGACCAGGGTGGGAATCTTAGCATTTTCGATAACGTGGGCGATGAGACCGACGGTCTCGTGGCAAAAGGGTCAATAGGGGACTAACAAGGCCAGGTCCACGCCGACGTTGACCAGGGCCCGAGCAATCGCCGGCGCGAGTTCGTTCTCGATCTCCTGGTGGCAGCGCATTCCGCCCAGGAACGAAGCATGAACGGGCGACAGGCTGCCCACGATCATCTTGTCGGCGAGCGCGGCCAGCGCCGATCGGGGAAAGATAATCTCCGGGTCCTGGCGCGGCACCGCGCCAATGCGCGAATGGTGATCGATGACGATCTCGCCGCCGGCAGGATCAGAAGGTATGACGCGGCAACTCAAGTCCTCATTAGGCGTAAACGGCGGCTGCTCATTGAGGCGCAGGGCGCCGCTGGTTAGCAGAGCGATGCGGGACCGGTTGACAGGCTTGGTGACCGCACACCATGCGGGCCGCGACGGCGATGCCAGAACGCGCGGCGGTTTCGGCGCGGAGGCTTGGGCCATAATCGGTAGATACTCAAAAGCCATTTAACGTGTTGCCTCCTCTAAGTTTCATTGGTGAATCGGATTGGCGTCACCTAGTCATATGCTGAACGTTGAACCGAGTCAAAAGCTCTCTGAGTTCCGAGAGTGAATTGTCGGCAGGGATGTGATAAGCAAACGCTATTTATGGTTGACGTCGCCGCGAACTACCGAAGCATTCTTGACTGCATCGACGCAGCGGCGGTAAGGTCCGGGCGTAAGGCGGAAGAAGTGAAACTTCTCGCCGCGGCAAAATCCCAGAGTGTCGAGCTGGTCCGTGCCGCTGTCGCCGCCGGGGTGCGCCTGGTCGGAGAGAATTATGTCCAGGAGGCCAGGGAAAAAAAACAAGCGATTGCCGCGATCCTGGAATGGCACATGATCGGCCACCTTCAGCGCAATAAGGTCAAAATGGCCGTGGATCTTTTTGATGTCATCGAGTCGCTTGACAGTGTGGCCCTGGCGCGGGAGCTGGATAAAGAGGGACAGAAACGGGAAAAGCAGATTCGCGCGTTCATCGAGGTCAACTTGGCGGGTGAAGAGTCCAAGTCCGGCATCGCCAGAGCCCAGGCGCCGGCGCTTGCCGCCGCCGTAGGGGAGATGGGGCATTTGAGGGTCGAAGGATTGATGACCGTGCCGCCGTTTCGAGAACAGTTGGAAGAGGTTCGTCCCTACTTCCGGGAACTGCGGGA
>JBFJTQ010000123.1:0-6870 GCA_041625275.1 Binatia bacterium
ATGGGCGCTTCGTTTGTCGTTGGAGCGTTGATTCCGATTTTACCCTATCTGATCTCGAAGGGGACAACCGCGCTGGCTTTTTCCGTCGCGCTATCCTCTATCGCGCTTTTTGCGGTGGGGGTCTTCAAGGGCTACCTGGCGGCCAAATCCGTGATCTTGTCCGGCATCCAATTTTTCGCGATTGCCGTGGGCGCCGCGTTGCTCGGATATCTCATCGGTCTGATCGTGCAGTATTTTTTCCCTGGGGTCACGGTTCCAGCGGGTTAGCAGAATCCCCTCCCTCACCCTGAAGGCCGTATTTCTTCAGCTTGTAACGGAGAGCGCGCTCGGTGATGCCGAGCAAGTCCGCGGCGCGCGTTTGAATCCCGCCGGCGCGGGTCAGCGCCTCCTTAATCATTTTCCGCTCAAGCCCCTCCACCGCGGCGGTTAAATTTTCTTTATCGCTCTTCTCTTCGGCTTCCTCCAGCGTGAGCGGCAGATCGCCCGGACCGATCACATCATTGCGGGTGAGAACGACGGCTCGCTCGATTAGATTTTCGAGCTCGCGGACGTTGCCGGGATAATCGTAGCGCAGCAGCACCTGACGCGCGTCGTGCGTGAAACCGCGGATGGTTTTGCCGTTCTTTGCCGCGAAGTGTTTGAGAAAATGATCCATGAGCGCCGGTATGTCCTGACGCCTTTCGCGCAGCGGCGGCAACACGATCGTCACGACGTTAAGGCGGTAATAGAGATCCTCGCGAAAGCGGCCGGATTTGATCAGCGCCTCTAGGTCCCGGTGGGTTGCCGACAGCATGCGGACATTCACCTTTAACGTTTGGTTCGAACCCACCCGCTCGAACTCTCTCTCCTGCAACACGCGGAGGAGCTTTGCCTGCAAATGCAGGGGTAGGTCGCCGATTTCGTCGAGGAAGAGGGTGCCGCCATCGGCGAGCTCGAAACGTCCTTTGCGCGTGGCGACCGCGCCCGTGAACGCCCCTTTCTCATGGCCGAAGAGCTCCGATTCCAACAGGGCCTCCGGCAGGGCGGCGCAGTTGACTCGAATAAGCGATTTCGCCGCGCGCGGACCGGCGTAGTGAATGGCTTTCGCAATCAGTTCTTTCCCCGTTCCGCTTTCGCCGCGAATCAACGCCGTGGCCTCACTGGCGGCGACCCGGCGGACGAGAGAGATCACCTCGAGCATTTGCCCGCTGTCGCCGATAATACCCTCGATGCGGTGGCGGCTTTCCAACTCGGCGCGCAGTTCCCGGTTCTCGGCGTAGAGTCGGTGACGTTCGCAGATGCGCCGAATCTTGTGAAGCAGCTCTTCGAGATGGAGGGGCTTGGTGAGGTAGTCATCGGCTCCCGCCTTCATGGCCTCGACCGCCGTTTCTATGTTGCCGTAGGCCGTCATGACAATGACGGCGATTTCCGGGTTGACGGCACGCGCGGCCTTGAGCAGTTCGAGCCCGGATAGATTCGGCATGCGCTGATCGGTGAGGATCAGTTCGACGGGTTCCTGTCGAAATAGCTGCAATGCCTGTTCGCCGCTTGCCGCCGCGACCACGTCGAATCCTTGCTTTCTAAGGAAACCGCAGACAAATTCTCGTTGCGTGGCCTCGTCATCCGCGACCAGAACACGAAAGAGATCAGCCATCTAGGCCTCAATACTCTGTAACGGCAGGAAAACGTGCAAACGGCTTCCCTGTCCCAATTTGCTTTCGACCGTAAGCGTGCCGCCGTGGGCCTCAGCGATTCGGCGCGCGATGGAAAGCCCGAGGCCTGAGCCGTTGGGCTTCGTCGTGAAGTAGGGTTCAAAGATTTTTTTCAAAGTTTCAGGCTCAATCCCCGTTCCCTCATCTTGTACGGTCAGCTGGAGGCGGTTCTTATCCGTACGAACTTCGAGCGTCAGCTTTCCTCCCTGAGGCATGGCCTGCACACCATTGAGGACGAGGTTCAGGAGGAGCTGTTTCAGATAGTTGCGATCCGCCCGCAACGGCGGCAGACGCGGCGGCATCATTAGCTCGATTTGTACGTTCGAGGATTTCGCGTCGCCAGTGACGAAAGCGGTCAATTCATGGAGAAACTCCGCCACCGAGATCTCTTCCGCATTAAGGGTCAAAGGCCGGGCAAGCGACAGAAATTGCTCCACAATCGAGTTGAGCCGGCGGACCTCTCCCTGCATGAGGTTCAAGAATCGGTTGTATGCTTCCTCATCCTGGCGCGGCGAGAACTCGGCCTTGAGACGCTGGAGTCCCATGGACACGGAGTTGAGAGGATTGCGGATTTCGTGAGCCACCGTAGCGGCAAGATTACCAAGCTCCGAAAGCCTTTCCTGACGGCTGATCTCCGCTTCTAAGAACCTGATTTTCTGCAAGTGGTTCTGCTGGTTGTAGAAAATGGCTCCCATGCCCAGGATGCCGACTGCCAGGATGGCGAGGCCGAAGACGACCATCGATCGAAGGCTGCGGCGCCAGGCGGTTTCCATGGGATGCAACGAAAGCCCGATTTCCAAGAGACCCAAGTTGGATCCGCTCACGCTGATCGCTTTCACGATGTTATAGTGGCGAGTCCCGTCGGTGCGCTCCATGATGCGCCGAGCCGGCTCTTGGCCCGATTTGATCTGCACGACAAAAGGATCGTTCTGGCGCTGATTAATCTGCGTGGAATCGGTGTGCCCGATGACCCTCAGATTCTTGTCCAGCAGGGCCACATGCTCGATATCAGCCTGGCGTCCGAGTTCCTCGATTTGCTTTTGAACTTCGATCTCCTTGCGGAAATTCAGGACGTAGTCGGCGTTGGCATGAACGGCAATGATGCCGGGAAAACTCGTCGCCCCGATGGCGACGCCGAAAACGCTCCCTTCCCAGAACTTGCGCTCGGCGATCTTGGGCGGCGGCGGGGGCTCTTCTTGAGCCTGGCGCCAGCGGCGCCCCCACATGAAAATCATCATCTGCCGGGGCCCTTCGAAAGACTCATCGGGGTGAAACCTGCGCATGCGGGCCATCATTTCCTCCATGCGCTGCTGCGCTGGAGCCGGTAATACCGGCTCCAGCGGCTTTCCCTTGAGGTCCAACACTTCAATTTTCTGCAGCCGGTTCATGGCCGCGATTTGTTGGAGGAGCGTTTGATCCACGGGTTGAGAACGGAAAAGCAAATCGATGAGCCGAGCGTTGTCGAGTAAGCGCTGGCTGATGAGATCTTCAAGCAGGGAGTTTCCCAGGACGGCGCTGCGCAGGTTGGTTTCCATCGTGTCGACCAACGCGATCCCCTTTGCCTCGGTCTGCCGCATCAATTCTTGCTGCAGGCGTTGAGCCTCGGAAAAAATGTACACAGCGGCCAAGACCAGCAGTAGAAGAACGGAGAGGATAAAATGGCGTGGTAGAATCACTCTGCGCATCGATGGAATCCCTTATCGTAGCCGCCGCTGCGTTCCGCCGGAGAGTCAGGGGTTGCCGAAGCCCCTGACTCTTTTCTGTGTCTTTTGCGGGGGGGCGGAGGCGTCGCCCGTGTTCAGGGTTTGAGGGCCAGGAATATAGTACCCTCCCCGCGACGCACCAGTAAGAGTACGTTTTTCCCTTTTTCGATGCCGCGAAGCGCGCCGCGAAAATCGGCCACGTTGCGGACCGGTTTCCGATCAACCTCCAAAATGACATCGCCGCGGCGAATCCCGGCTTCGGCCGCAGCGCCGTCGCCCTGCACGTCTGTCACGACAACGCCTTCGGGCTTCTCTAACCCCAGGCTCTCGGCGATCTGCGGCGTCACCTCCTGGACTGCCATGCCCAGCTCTTCGGTCTTGGTCGTGGAGGCCACAGCCTCTTTTTCCTTCAACTCTCCAACCGTCACATTGATGGTGACTTCTCGCTTCTCTCGCAAGACCTTCATGGCGACGGTTTTCCCTACCGCGGTGCGTGCGACGATGAGCGGCAAGTCGCTTGAGTCTTTCACCGGTTGCCCGTCAAATTCTATGATGACGTCGCCCACCTTGACATTTGACTTGTCCGCCGGCCCGCCGCTCGTGACATTGGCTACAAGGGCGCCGCGCGGCTGCTCCAATCCGAGGCCTTCTGCGATTTCCGGGGTGACTTTCTGGATCAGCACCCCGAGGAATCCTCGCGTCACTTTTCCTGTGGCTTTAAGCTGCGGCACTAGCTCTTTGGCTAGATTAATCGGGATGGCGAAGCCGATGCCGATGTTGCCTCCGCTGCGGCTGAAGATGGCTGAATTGATCCCGACGACTTCTCCTCTGAGATTGATCAGGGGGCCGCCGGAATTTCCCGGGTTAATGGAAGCGTCGGTCTGGATAAAGTTATCGTAGGGCCCCTGGCCAATCTGTCTGCCTTTGGCGCTGACGATGCCCGCCGTCACAGAGTGGTCCAAACCGAAAGGATTACCGATGGCCATGACCCATTCTCCGACTTCGAGCCGGTCGGAGTCGCCCAGCGAAATGACGGGAAGATCCCCCTTGGCATCGATTTTAATCAGGGCGATGTCGGTCTTCGGGTCTTTGCCGATGACTTTGGCTTCGAATTCGCGTTCGTCGGCCAGCCGGACGGTGATCTTCTGCGCGTTCTCCACCACATGGTTGTTGGTCAAGATCGCTCCGTCTCTGTCGATAATGAAACCGGAGCCGAGGCTTCTTTGCCGTTGCGGACCGCGCGGAATCGGGCCGCCGAAAAAGCGCCGCCAGAATTCGTTAAAGGGGTCCTCTTGCCCGAAGGGGCTGCCAAACTCGGGCACGTTGCGTCGTTCGCTTACCTGAGTCGTCGAGATGTTCACCACGGCGGGGCCGAGTTTTTTCGCCAGGGCGACAAATTCCGGAAGCGAACGGGGTGTCTCCGGCGACGGGCCGGTCAAGGATTTGGTTGCTGCAACCGCAGCAACCGGCCCATGGCTCCCCCTAGGCGCTTGCCCCACCAAAACGATTACGGCGGCAAAAACGACGAGCGATATAGAAAACCACCTGCGCAACTGAAAGTCTTTAAACATAACGGTCGATTCCTCCTCACGCTTTAGTAAAAAGCAAGGCCCCCGACGGGCTCTCATCGGGGGCCTTCGCTCAGGTCATCAGGCCGGTCAGGAATTTCTGCGCCACGGACCACCAAAAGGCATCACGTTACCGTACGGATTCACGTGCAGTGTGCGTACTTCTCCCGCCTCGTTCTTCAACTCCACCGAATACATTGTATGGAACCGACCGGTGAAGGGAAGAACCCGCTCGACGGCAAAACCCTTGAGGTAGCGGTCAGCATACGCCGTTGCCAATTCCTTGGCTTTTTCCTCGGTGATTTCCGTAGCGGCCTCGGTAGCACCCGCGCACGGCCCGCCGCCGCCCATCCATCCAGGTCCGCCTCCCCTCATCATGCCAGGCCCCATGCCGCCATACCAGCCCCGGCCCGGACCCCAACCCGGTCCTCCGCCCCACTGGGCCAAAGCCACACCGGTGAGCACCGTCAAGCCGCCTGCCACCGCCATGATGCTTAGAAGTTTTTTCATTGCCTCTTCCTCCTTTTTACTATTCTGTTTGACCTAATCCTAGAGCAAGCCCTGTGCCAGGATGCGGCAAGAAAAAAGCGGCTTAATTTCAAGGACTTTAGATAACCCACCCGACGTCTGCAGATGGTTCGCTCGCCGAAATGGTCGAGAGATTCGACGAAATGGTCGAGGATGATAAAGGACCGACGACGGAGGACCGAAGATGGATGACCGAGGACTAGGGACAGAACTAAGGTTCGATGTTCCAAGTTTGAAGTTCGAGCACGGGAATAGAAGCAATGTTCGAAGTTCGCGGTTCGAGTTTTAAAGACGCAGTGCACAAAGCGCAACGCGCCGAGTGTTTCGGACGCATCGAGAAAGTGTGTTGCGTTACGTGGTACGAGCAGTGACCGACGACCGAGGACAGATGACCGAAGACCGGTGACCGAGGACCGACGACCGCCGACGAATGACTGACGACCTAAGACGGATGGCCTTTGCGCTACGTGGTACGTGCCACGTGCCATTTGTCACAAGGGCGCGGGGCTGACCGGCCTTGGATCAGGCTGCGGAGCAGGGATAGATTTTCGCGGTCCTCTTTGAGGTCTGGACCCTTGGGAGTTTCCAAACACATGGGCAGGCCCCAGAACCGTGGGTCGTTGAGCAGCCGGCGGAAAGCTGCGCGTCCAATGTAGCCCTTCCCGATGTGCTCGTGACGATCGACGCGGGAGTTCAACTCCTTTTTCGAATCGTTCAGATGAAATGCGGCCAGACGGTCCAGGCCGATGATTTCATCGAATTCGCTAAAGGTCCGCTCATAGCCGGCCTTCGTTCGGATGTCGTAACCCGCTGCGAAGGCATGCTGCGTGTCAAAGCAAACGCGTAAACGATCGCTTTCTTTGCTCGTGTCGATGATTCGAGCGATCTGCTCGAAACGGTATCCAAGGTGCGAACCTTGTCCGGCGGTGATTTCGAGGGCGACTTTCACCGCGAAGCCGGAGCAGGCTTTGTGCACTTCGTCCAGAGAGCGCGAGATGAGCTTCATGCCCTCTTCCTCGCCCGCTCCGACATGCGCTCCGGGGTGCGCGACAAGCACGAGGACCCCAAGCGTCTCGCATCGATCGAGCTCATCAATGAATCCCCTGATCGATCTTTTCCTCAAGGCGCCGTCCGGAGAGCCAAGGTTCAGGAGATAGGAGTCGTGCGCGGTCACCATGACAATACCGGTTTCTTTCAGGTTCTGTTTGAAGGTTTGGATCTCTTCATTCGTATATTGTTCGGCAGCCCATTGGCGCGAGGATTTGGTGAAGATTTGCACCACGTCGCAGCCGACTTTCTTTCCGGCCAAGAGCGCCTTGTTTACGCCGCCGGCGATGGACATGTGGGCGCCCAGCAACGGGCCGAGAGGTTTGTTGTGAG
>JBFJTQ010000124.1:0-6868 GCA_041625275.1 Binatia bacterium
CATGGCCAAGTTGTTCATGCTTTTTACGCAGACTCCGGAGGGGCAGGCGCTAAATCAAAAATGGGAATTTTCCGACAGCAGTTTCTACCCTGAAAACCGAATGTATAAAATCGTACAGGACCTCAAGAAGAGGGGCGTAGCGCCGCCTTACATCGACATACCGACATATGTGAAAGTCAAGCCGGCGGTGGAGAAGTGGAAGGCGCGGTATGTAAATATCCTTGTTGGAAAAAAGTGAGTGCCTGACAATCTTTCCAACGACTTGAGTCCGGGGTGCGTTCGCGTTTCCGCACGCCACTTCCGGAATTGGGATTTTGCAATGACATCATCATAGGCATGCGACGGCAAACCTGACGACCATGGAAGAAGCCATAAGAATACGGCGAATACTTCCCCGTGTTGCGATGCGAAGACTATCGGGCGGGCGGAGTATTCTCGTGGCAGGCAGCGCTTTCGTGCTCTCCATCGTGGTCATATTGCTCGCGGTCATCGTGGCGATTGCTTTTCAGGACGCAGAGGACGCCTCTGTTTACACCCTGAAGCATGTCCGAGATCTTTACCTGGATACTTTCGTCTATTCGACCCTGATCAATACGGCCGGTTTCACCCTCGTTACCACGCTCACCGCTCTTTTCTTCGCGGTGCCGATCGCCTGGCTAGCGGAAAGGACCGACCTGCCTGGTCGGAAATTCGTTTTCCCATTAATGACGGCGACCGCGGTGATCCCCGGCCTGTTTGGCGCGCTGGGATGGTTGTTCATGTTTCATCCCCGTATCGGGATGATCAACCGCTGGCTCATCGATACCGTCCCCTTCATAGTCAGCGCGCCGTTCAACATTATCTCCATAACGGGGATGGGATTTGTATCCGGTCTCGGCCTTTCTTCCCTCGCGTTCATTATGCTCGCGGCGACGTTCCGGGCGATGGACCCCGCCCTGGAAGAGAGCGCGCAGATTCACGGCATGACGTTCATGCACCGGTTTTTGAAAATTACCATGCCCCTGATGTGGCCGGGAGTCTTGGCTACGGCCATCTACGTTTCCACCATCGGTTTGGCGGCCTTCGATGTTCCGGCGGTCATCGGGATGTCGAATCGCATTTTTACCTTCAGCACGTTCGTTTTCACGCAGGCGGAACCCCAGGAGGGTGACCCGAACTACGGTATCGTCGGCGCGGCCAGCCTCTTCATGATCGTTATCGCCCTGCTGTTGAGCTGGTGGTATCTGAAAGTCATCAGCAGATCCCATAAGTACAGTGTTGTCACCGGTAAGAATTACCGGCCGAAAATCATCCCCCTCGGGCGCTGGTGGATTGCGGGATGGGCGTTTATCGGTTTGAAAATCCTGCTCGGTCTTGTCTTTCCATTTCTGGTCCTGATTTGGGCAGCGTTCCTTCCTTACTTTCAGCCGTTTTCCATGGCGGCGGTCGGAAATTTATCGCTGGACAACTATCGTCAGATTCCATGGGACCTCTTTTGGGTGGCGACTAGAAACACGGCCGTTCTGACTCTATCGGTCCCCACTCTGCTGGTGATCATCGGACTTGCCATTTCCTGGGTGGTGATTCGATCCGGGATCAAATACGCCTGGCTATTCGATATCGTGGCATTCCTGCCGCACGCGGTCCCCAATCTCATTTTTTCCATTGCCATACTTATCGTCGCGCTATTCTGGATTCCCAACTACATTCCCTTCTATAACACCGTCTACATCTTAATGGCCGCCTTCGTGATCGCCCGCATCAGTTTCCCGACGCGGGTGTACAACAACGCTCTGCTTCAGATTCATAGAGAGCTCGACGAGGCCGGTTTTGTCTCCGGGCTTGGACCCATGGGGGTGTTGCGGAGAGTGCTGATTCCGTTGCTCGCGCCGGCGACACTTTATGCATGGATCTGGATGGCGTTGCTCGCGTACCGCGAACTCACGCTCGCGGCGTTCCTGACGAGCAAAGACAACCAAACGCTACCGACATTGGTGCTGTCATTTGTCACACGCGGTGAGGCAACGACGGCAGCCGCACTTTCACTCCTCCTCGTCGGATTTATGACGCCGTTGGTCATTCTTTATTTTGCTCTGGGCCGGCGCACCTTCCAATTGGGCGAGTAATTGACGCTGAGCAGAGATGTCGGCGCAAAAAAGCCCCTGCTCCGTTACGAGCAGGGGCTTTGGGTCGTAACTTGACGGTCTTTTTCAGGACGCTTTCGCGGTTCTCAACTCCGCTACCTTCTTCGCCCTATCACTATATTCACTGGCAAGTTTCAAGGGATTGCGCGTGTACAAAACAATCCTCATCGTGAGCATTTCGCCCAGATTTCTGTGGGAAACTCCGGGAGGGATCCACAGCATGTCGCCCGTTTCGAGCAGGAATTCCCCCTGTGTCGTTCGCGTGGGCCGCTGCCCCGACAGCTGGAAAGCGACTTCGTCCTGGCCGAAACCTTTATGATATATCTTCTGGGAATCCGAGCGGACCGTTGTCTCGATCATGATGTCTTCATTCTCGTCCAGTTCGAAATGCTTGCCTCCCGAACGGCCCTCTTCCACCAGATCGAGGACTTTTTTCGGCTGAAGGAATATTTGCTTTTGTTGTTCCTGTTCCTTGACCGGATAACCCTTGGCGACCTGCAAAGGCTTCTTTGTATAGACGATGAGCCTCGAAGTGGCTCCCTGACCGGACACTGTGGGCTGCGTGTCCGGCGGGATGACCAAAAGATCTCCTTCATCGAGCTCAAAGTTTTGCTGGGGCGTCTTGGTGGTGCGTTTGTTCTCCACCTGGATCTGTACTTCGTAATGCCCTTTCGGCCGATGTTCTCCATTGGTCTGGGGAGCACTGGTTACCATCAACTCGATGCGCACGTCGTCGTTTATCAGAACCGGGATTTGGCGTGTCTTGCCGGCTTCGCCAGGCAGGTCGACCTTGAGTATCTCAAGCGGCTTTAACAGCAGACATTTTCTGTCGAATTTTTCCTTGCAGTTGATGATATCCTCGTCCTCGTCGATTTCCTTCATTGCGGATGGTTTCTTTTCCCCAGCTAGATTGCCGATAAAAGAAAAACTGTTGATTTCCTTGATCTTCATGCCCATTGGTTTGTCCCTCCTCCTGGGAAATTGAATTGAAAATGATTAACCTCACGCGGCGGGCACTCGAGCCCCATCATCCGCTCACCGATTGCCGTGGAATCCGAATTGTTGTCGCAACCAGCAGCAGGCTAGCTCAAATTCTGAGAACCTGTCAACGCTTCCATGGGCGCAAATCGGCAAAAATACACCGGGTCGAAGCCAAGGTTATCCGTGGCTTTCAGCATAACGCGACGCCGGAACGAGCGGCGATACGCGATTTTCGTGATTGGCGGGAATTGGAATAATGTTTCACGAGCTTGCAATTGCAGCGATGCGAGTAATATGAATGCTGCTGGAGGCAATTGGCTTTCACAGTTGCCCGGTCAAAAATGAAACCATTGGGGGCTCGGTGGCGCGGGCAAGATGTCGGTGTCGGGCTTTATAAATCTCTCGAGTGGAAAAGTATTTTGATTATGGACAATTTTGTCTTCCGAAAGGAGTCTGAAGATGGCTAGCCGAAATTCAGCCGTTGTGCGCATTGACCACGGCGTCGTGCCAACGAATGACCTGGGACGATCGCTGGCTTTCTTTACCGAAATCCTAGGCGCGCAATTCAACCGGCTTGTGAACGTAAACCTGCGCGGGCTCAACCATGAAGTGCCGGAAATGGCGTTTTTGACCATGGCCAACCATCGCGGTTTCGGGATCGCGTTGCAGGATCAGCCGATGCCGGACTCAGTGCGTCCCCTGGAAGGCCCGGTATGGGGTTTTGAGATCGACGAGCGCGGGATCGATGGGGTCATGAACATGCTGAAAAAACGGGAGGCCGCTTTCGAAGGTCCTTTAGACTACGCGGCGCCAAGCCCCATCCAAGCCTCCGTCTTCGTAAAAGATCCTTACCAGTGTACTTACGAGCTATCGGTCCGGCGCGATGAACAAAAGAGCGCCGCGCCGGGGCAGGGGCCGCTCGGACTTCGCCGCATCAGCCATGTGCGCCTTGAAGTGACCGATCTGGAGGCCGCCCGTCGCTGGTATTCGAATACACTGGGTTTGGTGGCCGTGGAGCCGGTACCTGGAGAACGCCAAGTCACGCTTGCCGTCGCAGCCACCGGGCAACTTTTCATTTTGCGTGAAGTGGCCAGTTTGACGCAGCGGAGCCATTATTCGCGTGGACCCCATGTGGACGTCAAGGTGCCCGTCGGGTCATACGAAGATTTTGTCTCGCGGCTGACCAATGTGGAACGTTACTGGGGACCGGCGGGAGACCGTATCCCGTGGCACGAGCCTGATGCGCAGACGATCTATTTCTACGACCCGTTCGGTAATCGCCTGCAAGTCAGCCAGGATCGGCCGCATCATTGATCATGCCTCACCCGGTCACGCCCGAACCATATGCGGATGTTCCCGAGGGTCCGATCGACTCCGGGCTCATGATCATCGCGGCGCGATTGGCTTCGATGAACGCACGCTCCAGATGCGACTGCTTGCCTTTGGAGAGATAAATGCTCGACATCAAGGACATTCGCAGAGTTTTCAAAGTAGGCCAACGGGAAGTTGAGGCACTTCGGGGCGTCAGCCAGCATGTCGACGAGGGTGAGTTCTTCGTGCTCCTGGGTCCCAGCGGGTCCGGAAAAACCACATTGCTCCGCTGCGTGGCCGGATTGGAAATCCCTGATGCGGGTGAACTCAGCATCGCTGGAACAACCGTTTTCTCTGCCGAGCAAGGCATCTGGGTTCCCCCGGAGGATCGCCAGGTCGGCATGGTATTTCAATCCTACGCCATCTGGCCCCACATGACCGTTTTTCAAAATGTCGCGCTGCCCCTGAGTCGAGGTCGAAAGAAGATCGCTAAATCGTTGATTCGTGAACGAGTGGAGGAAGCTCTCCAGATGGTACAACTCGAAGACTTTGCGGACCGTCCCACTCCTCTGCTCAGCGGAGGTCAACAACAAAGAGTGGCTCTTGCCAGGGCCCTGGCCGTGAATCCAAAGCTTATCCTCATGGACGAACCCTTGAGCAACCTCGACGCGCGCCTGCGCGAGGAGATGCGAGGACAGATCCGCAAATTGGCCGACCGGCTGAAGATGACTGTGCTCTATGTAACCCACGATCAGATCGAGGCCATGGTTGTGGCCGACCGCATTGCGGTGATGAGTGAAGGTTCCATTGTATCGGTGGGATCGCCCGAAGATCTCTACGAAGGACCTTCCAATAGAACCGTGGCGGAATTCTTCGGTTCCATCAATTGGTTGGAGGCGGAAACCGTCGACGCGGGATTGCTCCGGACAAAGCTCGGGAAAATTAACGGCGCGCATCAACAACCGCCGGGGGTTTCGGGAGTGCTCGGGATCAGACCGGAGGATCTGGAACTGAGCGGTTCACCCACGGGCGCGGAAAATGAATTCAAAGGGGAACTGGTCGCGAGAACTTTTCTTGGGGACCAGAATGTTTATGAGATCCAGGTCGGAGGAATCGTGATGCAGATTAAAACCCTAAAAAAAGATCGAGTGAAGAATCCCGTGTATGTCAAATTGCCGAAGGAAAGGATCAAATTCTTTCCGGGGCCGTAATCTTCGTTATTTTTGTGCTCATTGCTTTCTGGCGTGGGCTGTTCAACCGATCCGAGTTGTCTGGGGACCTAGTGACTTTTGGAACACTGCCCGGCTGGTCCAAACCGGCAGTCATCGTCTCGAGATTTTGACAGGCGAGGTTTGTAAAAGTGCAAGGCGGGCATTTGGAAGCGGGCATCGCCTCGGATGGCGGCGGTGAAATAGCTGCGCTAATGCACGCCTCCAGCGAAGATAGGAGTAGCAATCATGGCAAAGGCAATTGTTACCACGGACAAAGTAGCTCGACCGCTGGTGCCTCTCTCGAGCGCTGTCAGGGCGGGCAATCTTCTTTTCGTATCCGGGACCACGCCATTCGACAGCGAGCACAAGGTAGCCAGGGGAGACTTTTCCGCTCAAATGCGCCAGACGATGGAAAATCTCAAGGCCGTTCTTGAAGCCGGGGGGTCGACCTTGGAGAAAATTGTTAAAGTGAACGTGATTATGCGGCGTGTCTCAGACTTTTCCGCGATGAATGAGATCTATCGGAGCTATTTTAAGGAAGACAACTATCCGGCGCGTACAACCATCGGGGCTAAATTGCCGCACAAGGATTTTCTTCTCGAAATCGAGTGCGTGGCGGAGATTTGAACTGACTGTTTAGTGAAGGGAGAAGTTGTGAGCACCTTTCAGTTAGACGATATGGTGCAAGGCGTCAAAAACTTTATCGAGGCCGCCGGTATTCAAGAGGGCGACAGGGTCTTGTTTCTTGCCGACACACGATCCGATCAGGCTTCTCTGCAAGCTTGCACGCTGGGACTCAAGATGATCGGCGCCAACCCAATTGTTTTACTGATGGATCACTTGGCGCGCTACAGCCGCGTACCCGACGAGGCCATAGGCGCCGCCGCTCACACAGACGTGATCGTGCTTACCTGGCCGGTATTTATCACCGCGGGATTGAATACCGTTCGGAAAGCGCGAACTCCAACCTCAGATTTCGATCCATCGACCCTTGTTCCAGGACAGCCAAAATTGGTCTACCTCGAGTGCGCGCCTGGAACGCTGGCGTCATCCTATGCGCATTTTCCGAACGAGCTTTTGTGGGCGCTGGCAAAGCGTGTCAAAGAGATCGCGCTCAAAGGCAAAAAAATTCGCGTTACCTGTCCGCGAGGAACGGATATTGTTTCCACGTACGATGCCTCGAAACTATTTGCGATGCAAACGCGCCCCGTGGAACCTGGCGGCCGATGCCATTTCCCCTGG
>JBFJTQ010000125.1:0-6859 GCA_041625275.1 Binatia bacterium
ACGCCGCCGGAGGAATCCTTCCCGCCGCAGCTCGGCCTGCTTACGCCTTTGTTCGATGCGCGCACGGTGGGGCTCGGACAATTTGAGCTTGGAAGCGGCGTCGAGAAGGTCGGTCAATGCCGCCTGCGCGTCGGCCATGATGCCAACGGTGGCTGGGTAGACCTTGTCGATCTGGAACGGATCGATATCGATATGAATCAAGCGTGTGCTGCTCGAAAGCATAGTCCAGCCGAAGGTGCTCAACTCGGAAAAGCGGCAGCCAACGGCAAGGACGACGTCGGCTTCTTTGATCATCCGCCGATCGTTCACGAAGAGCGCATGTGTCGTAGAAAAAACATCGGGCTCACTGCTTGGAATCACCGCCAGGCCAAGCCGCTCCGCCAAGGCTGCGGTTTGCGACGAAGCGCCGGAAAGATTAACACCGTTCCCCAGGACCAGCGCCGGAAAACGCGCCTCGAGGAGGAGTTCAAGCGCGCGCTCGACGGATCGCGGATCAGGCCTCAGCCGAGGCGCAGGGACGAGGGGCACAGGGGGCACAGAGACTTCGGCCTCGTGCCGGAAAAGATCGGCAGGAACGCTCAGGAAAACCGGCCCCGGCCTGCCGCTCGACGCTTCCTTGAACGCACGACGCAACACTTCGGGAATGGTGGAAGATCTCTGCAATTGAAAAGCGTATTTTGTAACCGGGCGAAACATCGCCACAAGATCGAATTCTTCGAAAGCTTCCCGCCCCAGCCACGGCGTGGCCGTCTGCCCCGCAATGACGACAAGCGGAGAGCAGGCCGGGTAGGCACAGGTCAGCGCAACCAACGTGTTTGCGGCTCCGGGGCCGCGCGAGACCAACGCAACCCCCTGCTTGCCGCTGACACGCGCATAGCCATCCGCCATATGGGCTGCGATCTGTTCATGACGGGCGGTGATTGTCTGGATGTCGGGCGCCTCCGCTAGCGCCTCGAGCAGCGACATAATGCCTGTGCCCGGCAGGCTGAAGATATGCCTGACGCCCAGCGCTTTGAGGCTTTCGACGAACAGCGTTGCACCCGATTGCATCGCCATAAAAATTCCTTTCTACGAAAGTCCGCTGTTTTCGTGCGGCAACGCTAACAAACCCGTTGCGCCGCTGTCAATTGTCGCCCGTGGTCGGCGGCTTCGCTGATTGACAGCGGCTTCCTTTATTGGCAACTTTACGGCCCAGAATGGAGGGCTTTGTATGACGGCATGCTTGAATATTTTGTTGTTCCTCCTCGTCGCCATAGGCGCGACTCCACTCCACGCCCAGGAAAAACTCGAGCGCGTCACGCTCGCCGTGCCCGTGCGCGCCCTGAGCCAGCTGCCCGCCTATGTGGGCGCACGCCTCGGCCCATTCAGGGAAGAGGGACTCGATGTCCTGATCGTCCAAATGGCCGGAGGACTAGTGGGGCTGGCGCTGGTTTCGCGGGAACTGGATTACGCAACGGCGGCGGACACAACGTTGCGCGCCGCAACCGCTGGGTTACCTGTAAAAGTGATCGCTTTCGGCGGCATCCGGCCCGTTTTTTCGCTCAACGTCCGCCCGGAGATCAAAAGCGTGGTCGATCTCAAAGGGAAACAAATCGCGGTTTCCTCGAAAGGCGCGACCACCGACATTGTCGCCAGGGAGATTGTCCGTCAGGCGGGCCTTAATCCGGATCGAGACGTGATCACCATGCCTCTGGGCGCCCAGAGCAATCATCTCGCCGCCCTGCGCACCAATGCCGTGCAGGCGGCGATCTTCACCCCACCGTATGACATTTACGGCGAACGGGAAGGGTTTCGCGCTCTCGTGTGGGCGGGTGACGTCATTAAAGAACAACTTCAGGCCGGCCTCTCGACATCCGACGACAAGATAAGCCGAAGCCCCGTTCAAGTGAAACGCGTAGTGCGCGGCTTCGTTAGGAGTCTGCTTTACATCCGCAGGGAAAAAGCGAAGGTCGTAGATTTCATCGCCAGGGAATGGAAACTCGACCCGGAAGCTGCCGAAAAAAGTTACCAGCTCATGATTAAAACCCTCAGCAGCAACGGTTTCGCCAGCGAAAGCGCCATCGAAAACGTCGTCCAGCAAACTCTTAGAACGACCAAGAGCCAGAAAGAGGTGCCGCATTCACAGGTGGTCAATCTGACTTTTCTCGAAGAGGTACGAAAAGAATTGGGGCTTTATTAGACTCGTCTCATCTGGCAAGGGATCTCCCGGGCACTACACTAGCCATTCAAGCCGGATTCCGCAGTTGCGGATACGGCGTGTGCCGAGCCCGAAGTGAGCCTGGAATTGCGAAGACACCCAAGCGCACAATTTCGCAGTCCTTGTTGCGAGTTGGCAAGCCGTCGCCTTGGCTTTGAGGGTGCCACTTTATGCACCGGCTATGGTTGCCCGCTCAGGGGCAGCGGCCTATTGTCTTCGCGACGAAAGGATCACGCCAGGCTTGTCAAGAAACTTTCTACTGCGGAATTCGGGTTCAACGCTGCTGTCGAAGCATCCGCACCGAATGGGCCACAGCGCTCTACAAACCAAGGAGCTTGAGTTTATTCTTTGCGCTCTTGCCAACCTTGTTGCGGGGGAATTTACTCGCAAGATGCTCTAACAGGTCCTTCCCCAAGGTGCGCTCTTCGCCATTCCTTTCGGCCAAACTGAATCCGAGAGCGAAGAGATTTTCCGGAACGAGATTCTTCTCTTTCTTGAGCGCTTCGAACAGCGGGTAAGACGGATTGCGGTAGAGTTCGGCGATCAGTTCTACGGCCGGATGCTGACGATGACTCGCCAGGGTATGTGAATGCAGTCTGAGCTGGGCTAGAGCCAGGTGGAATTTGTTCTCCGGCTTGATTTCGGCAAACTCCTTGAGCAGTGTCAGAAACGCGACCGCCTCTTTATACTTTTTCGCCTTCAGGTGGCGTACACCCTGAGCGACCAGTTGTTCATAAATATATTTTTCGTCGGCCTGCTTGAGGACGTTCAGCAAGGCTCTCTGGATTCTATCGTTGGCAGTAACCGACGCCAGCAACCGCTTCCAAAGTGCCTCCAGGCT
This sequence comes from Binatia bacterium, assembly GCA_041625275.1. Taxonomy (GTDB): domain Bacteria; phylum Desulfobacterota; class Binatia; order UBA9968; family UBA9968; genus JBFJNS01. The sequence goes on from JBFJTQ010000125.1 coordinate 3,039, forward strand.
GTCCTGCCGCCATTTACCCTCGAACGACGGTAGCAGCTCGGCGATGCTCCAGGCTTTACTGGCATCCGCGCACGCGACAAGCTCCTTGATCAGTGCGCTCCGCGCTTCGGGAATTTTGCGCAGCGAGCGAGCCGCAACTTCCCGACGTCTGTAGTCCGGATCGCCAAGCTGTTCGATCAGAGTGCGCACGGCCGCAGGAGAACTTACGTCTCCCATCTTGCGCAGGGCGAATTTCTGCACGTCCGGATGGGGGCTTTCCAGTAACCGAGTGAGCAGCGGGCGGGCATCCTCCGGCAGGTCGTGAGCGTCGAGTATTTCCAGCGCCAACCGTGTGACCTCTGAGAACTCGGTTTCCTCAAGTATCGCGAAGAGTCTGGCGTGTTCGTCCTTGCGCAAATCTTCCTGGCGCAGGCAGTGCAGCAAGGCAACCAGTGCATGGGAACGGAGACTGTGATGGTTCTCCGGCCCGACGAATTTAATTACCCAGCGTCGCGACTGCGGCCGACCCAGTTGTCCCAACAGACGAATAGCGGAAACGACCGCGGGACGCTGCTGCCTGGCATCCAAGTTCTTGCTAAAGGTTTCGACCTCTTCGTGGAGAAGCTCCGCCTCTTTGGACTCCATCTCGCGAATCGACGGAGTCATGAGGTCGCAAATCAATTTGTTGAACTCATCGGTTCCAGCTGCCAGCATCTCCAACAGACCCTTCCATGCCGCTCGGCTGCGCACAGCGCACAAAACGCGCGCCGCATTCACCTGCCAGGAACGCGAAGCACCGACAGTCCCTTTAAGAATCTGATCCACGGCCGGCTGGGCGTGACCGAGCAAGCGAACAACCCGATCTTGTGTCTCTTTGTCAGGGTCGTCGAGAAGCTTTATCAACAGAGGGGTGCCACCTCTTGGCTGCACGTCTTCAAAGTAGCGCAGGGCAAAATCTTTGAGGACAGGATTCGCGTGCGCCAAAACCGTGCCCACGGTTTTGGTAGTTTCGGTGTTATGCACTTTCAAGGCCCCCAAGACCAGCAGCGCGGCGCAACGCTGTTCGACGGTGCCCTTTTCAACCAGCTCGAGTATTTGGCTCAGCACTTTATCCATGGCATCGCTTTCGCTATACCTACCAACGTCATCGGCGCCGAAAATCAAGGATTGCCGTGACGGATCAATATTCGGTTTGATCCCATCATAGGCCAACCTGTATTGGAGATTGGACTATGTGAGTCTTATGCCGAAAACAATGTATTTTTTCCAGACCTATCGTGAGCGATGAGACGTTTGCCGAGGTGTCGGCGTAGGCTTACGCCCTATGTCCGAGCCTTACGAGGTTGGACGTCCGGACACGATCACGAAGCGAGCCCGCCGATTTCTTTGCCAGCAATTTTCGCCCTTATCTGTGCAAACCGGCACTTCCTCGCCATAGCTGATCATGGACAAGCGATCGGATGGAATTCCTAAAGTGACCAAATAATCCTTGGCGGCCTGGGCGCGTTTCGCGCCCAGAGCCAAGTTGTATTCCTGCGTGCCGCGCTCATCGCAGTGCCCTTCGACCTGTACGCGAACGGAGGGGTTGGCCTTCAACCATGCCGCATTACCTTGAAGCGTTTCGCGAGCGTTCGGCTGCAGATCAGAACGGTCGAATCCGAAATAGACCTCTTTTAGCGGGCTGGAAGGAGGTGTGGCCGTGCTCTCTCCTTTACGAAACGCCTCAAGGCTCGAATCCGAGGATCGCTCGCGCGATTTATCGGTTGCCGCCGTCTGCATCGCTTTCTTCGCCTCCACCCGAGGCGCACCCTGGTTTTCCACCGTCCACTGCGGGGGCGGAGGATTTGTTGAGGGGCCGCATGCTGAAAACAAGACAAGAACCATGTATATCACGCCAAGTGCCAAGAGGCGGTGTCCCTGCATCGTCTGCTCCTTCTGTTTGAACCAGCGTTGGATGGAAACTGAAAACTCAAGCGCGCCCAGTGGAAATTGTGAAGCATCACGACGATCGTGTCAACCTGAGAATGAAACAAGGCGTCGAATAAGGCTGAAAAACCCGTGCCCCCGTTCGCGCATGCCGCAGGTCGCGGCATTAAAACATGTGGAATCGTCGAATAGCCCGGTCATCATAAGGCAACCCTTGTGGCGGTTTGACAAGAAAGTCACGCGGCAAGAGACACCGATTCGAAGAGTTGATCCAATTGAGTCTCTTCTGGCTTTTTACTGTCTTTTTGAATTAGATTCGTTCTGGCATCAAATTCCCATTCGCAGCGGGCGGAATAGAGAGGAACAAAACATGTATGGATGGCGTGCTCGGATCGGCCATGTCGCCCCGTCGCGGGGAGACACGCTGGTCTATGAGTTTTACAAGATGCTCCCCGAGGGCTTCATGATTTTGAACACGACAGGGACCGTGCGTCAGCTGGTGGATAGCGATTTTGAAAAACAACTGCAGCGGATCGAAGAGGCGGTGCAGGATCTCGTAGACAATCATTGCGATTCGATCATCTTTAGCGGTTCGCCGCTTTTCACCAGGCTTCGCTTTGGCAGCGAACGCGAGTTGGGCGAGAGGTTGACGGAAAAATTCGGCGTACCGATCGCCGCGGGTCTGACCGCAGAGGTTGAGGCGTTGAGGGCCATGGACATACGGCGTGTCGTCGTGGGCACTCCCTATGAGGAAGAAATCAATCAAAGGTTGAAACGCTACCTCGAAGCTTCCGGCTTTGAGGTCCTTCAGATCGCAGGCTATGGGGTGCGCCAGAACGCGCAGCTCACCGACATGCCGGTTCACGCTGCGTACAAATTAACCAAGCGCTTGCACGCCAAGGGCCGGGATGCCGATGGCATCTTTGTTCCCTGCCCGCGCTGGCCCACGATCAGGGACGTTGATCTCCTGGAAAATGAAATCGGCAAACCCGTCGTAACGAGCAGCCTAGCTTGCATCTGGTACGCCCTGAAATTGATCGATATCAAGGTTTCCGTCTCCGGCTACGGTCGGCTAATGGCGAGCTTGGGAAGCTGAGTTGGCAACCGCCATCCCAGGGAACTTCATGCGCTCACCGCTCCGGAGGGCACCTCATTTGGCGCTCACTCTTTTTCGGCAGAGCGCCAAGAGTCGCCGCAGTCATCGAAGCCGCTCGCTACCCCCACACTTTGTGCGCGGTTTCCATCATGATGTCCAGCTTGCGCCATTGCTCCTCTTCGCTGAGAAGATTTCCCATGATACTCGATGCGAACCCGCATTGGGGACTGATGGCGAGTTGCTCGATTGAAATGTAGCGCGCTGCTTCCTCGATCCGGCGTCTGAGCTCATCAACGGTTTCAGGGCGGCCGACCTTCGTCGTGATAAGGCCAAGAACGGCCATCTTGCCTTTTGGAACGAACCGCAGGGGCTCGAAGGTGCCGGCCCGTTCCGAGTCGTATTCCAACAGCAAGCGCGCGTGATCCAGCGCGTTAAACAGGCGCTCGGCGATCGCATCGTAGTGGCCTTCGCGATGCCACATGCTCTGTCGGTTGCCGCGGCAAATATGAATTCCGAAGGTCACGTCGGGACAATGCGCGATCACCTCGTTGTCCGCCTTGATCGAGCGCGCCATGTTGGCCTGCGGATCCTCCCCGCGCGAACGCATCGCGGCCAGAGAAGCCTCATCGACATAAGCGGTATAACCGGGGGCGTCGATGCCGACGTAGCGGCAACCCGCGTCGGCCAATTGTCCCACCATCTGTCGTTCGATGGCAACGACGTCGGCGACGAATTCATCGACGGTTGGGTAAATGTCCCGTGAATTTTCACTGTCGTAGCACTGCGTAATCCTGTCCGGTCCAATGAGCGTCACCTTCAC
>JBFJTQ010000126.1:0-6838 GCA_041625275.1 Binatia bacterium
CGCCGGTCTTGAGCTTCATCGAGGCGACGCACGCATTCCTCACCCGATCCTGTGGCAGCGTGTCAACGCGTGCGCCCAAATCCAGCGCCTGCCCGAAATGCGCCCTCAACAAAGTTTGCTGGTAGTATTCGTAGAGAAAGAGCAATTGATCGCTCGGCAATTGAAGTTCTTTGAGCATTTGGAACGGCCAGAAATAAAGCCAATTGCCTGCGTTGAGCGCTATCGGCAGGCCGAAGCGGACATGAAGCGCTGGACGGCCGCGCCGGATATGGCTGCCGTCCTCAATGTCGTCGACCACGAGTGAGCCGGCGTGAATCAGCTCCACGACTTCGGCGCAAGAGCGACACTGCCGGATGGCCGTCACCGAGGGTGTTGCGCCTTCATCCACAATCCGGTACCCCAGATGAACCAGGTGCGCGCGCACGCGCTTACCGCGATTGAAAGTCATCTCTCTTATCGGGTTGAGCAATGCACCCCGGAGAATTTCCTCGACGACGGGGTCGTCGCCGATTCCGAGCAGGTTTCCTAACCGGTTCTCCTCGGGGAGAAAATCACGAAAGCCGGCGTCAGCGCCCTGGAAAGACTCGAGGCCTTCAATTCCTTCGGGCGAATAGGCTTCGGGGCGAATGACCGGCGCCTTCATGCGATCGTAAGTATGAGTTTTCAAGGGACCCCCTTTCGCAGATCTCAGCTCATTCCATTTGCGGCCGCCAACAAATGATCGGGCGTTACGCCCAATGCGTTCGCAAGCCGGATGACCACATCCATGGTCACGTTCTGTCTGCCGCCTTCGACAGCGACGACATATGCACGCGTCAGTCCTGTCGCTTTGGCCAATTGCTCCTGAGTCCACCCGGCTTCATTCCGTAGTTGGCGAACCGACAATCCCAAAAGCTTGAGATACTTCTCGAGAAGAGCATGAGGATGCTCGGAAAAAAGAACTTGCCGTGCAATCTCCAACCCAACCAGCGCATTGGATGCGACCTTGACCTTGGAATCCGCGTTGTGCCCAACATCCTCGGCCGAAATTGCTTGACCTCCCAGGAGCATAACAGGAGGCAGCTTCAAGCGCGACAAATCGTCAATCACGTCGCCGACATGTCGCTTGTTTTCCGTCAAGGTCACCGATAATCCCACCAGCCGCGGGCGGCGCTGACGAATCATCGTTGCGAGCGCCGAAGTCGGAACATCCGGCCCTAGGAAATCAACCTGCCAACCATGCATCTGAAAAAGATCCGCCACCATTCTGGCGCCAATATAGTGGCGTTCTCCCTGCATACACGAAATCAAAACACGCTCCGCTAACCGATGCGGCAGCTTGATCGCCGACCGCAGTCTTTCCATGACGCCCAGCGTGGTTTCCGTCGCCAGCCGTTCGTCCGCGACGCTAATGTGTCCGACACACCATAACTCCCCAATCCGCTCCAGCGCAGGAGTCAGAATCTTCAGGTAGAGATCGAGAATGGGAATACCTTTCTCGAGTAACTCATCCAGCATAGTCACAGCGGCTCGCTTGTCTCCAGAGAGCGATATCTGGAGATAGCGCTCCGTCCAAGCTTTACTGCTCACTGCTTCCTTCGCTGCGGCGAACGCCCCAGATCAAGCCGTTGGCCAAAATCATGAACTCACATCGCAAAGGAGCGGCTACGAATCTGGGTTTTCTTAGCATTTTAGGCGACATAGTGCTGACCTTTCAAATGCATGGCCCCAGCCTATAGTCTTTTATAGTTGACGAACCAAGTTAAAAGTAATATATAGTAAACACCATGCCCGAAAATCTCTATGGAGTCAAGCCGAAACTTGGAATCAGCGCCTGTCTATTAGGCCAGCAGGTCCGCTTCGATGGCGCTCACAAGCGCGATCATTTTCTGACAGACACTTTCGGTCGGTTTGTCGAATGGGTTCCGGTTTGCCCGGAGTTGGAGGTTGGTATGGGTGTGCCGCGGGAGTCTGTCCGTTTGGTTGGAAGTCCTGCTGATCCCAAGTTGATCGCAGAACGCTCGGGTCGCGACTGGACTCCCGCAATGAAGCGTTACACGCTGAACAGGGTCAAAGAGCTGAAGAGCCTGGACCTGTCAGGCTATATTTTCAAGAAGAATTCGCCCAGTTGCGGCATGGAACGGGTTCGCGTTTACAACCCCAAAGGCATGCCGACCAAAGATGGACGAGGGCTGTTCGCCGCGGGTTTCATGGAGCAACTCCCGCTCATGCCGGTTGAGGAGGAAGGCCGACTCATTGACCCGTCACTGCGGGAGAACTTCATCGAGAGGGTCTTTTCCTACCGCCGGTGGCAGGACACCGCCAAGGGCGCGAAATCGGTGGCCGCGCTCGTGGACTTTCACATGCAGCACAAATTCCTTCTTCTCGCCCATAGCGAACGTCACTACCGCCAACTTGGGCGCATGGTGGCGCAAGCCAAACAGTCGCCTATCAGCGAAACCTACCGCCAGTACGGCGAGATTTTCATGGCCGCGTTGTCGGTTCGTGCAACGGTCAAAAAGCATCGCAACGTGCTGGACCACATGATGGGCTATTTCACGCAGCATCTATCGCGCGACGAACGCAGCGAATTGGTCAACGTCATCAGAGATTTTGGCAAGCAGTTAATTCCGTTGATCGTACCGATAACCCTGGTGCGCCATTATGTTAGGAAGTACGACGTGGGTTATCTCGGCAAGCAGGTCTACCTCGACCCTAGTCCGAAGGAACTCATGTTGCGAAATCATGTCTAAGCGCTGCTGCTTGACCCCACCGATAACGAAAGCGCCATGAGAACCTACCGCCTGCGAACCCAGATTTGGTTACCCCAAGATCGAGCGGACATTTTTGCTTTTTTTGCGAATCCACGAAATCTGGAAAGACTTACTCCGCCCTGGCTACGGTTCGCAATCCTGACCCCCGACCCGATAGAGCTTAAGAAAGGGACGCTCTTGGATTACCGCCTCAAAATCCGAGGCATTCCCATGCGTTGGCAAAGTGAGATAGCAATCTGGGAGCCGCCGGTTCGCTTCGTCGATCGGCAAACCAGAGGGCCCTATACGCTATGGGTCCACGAACATTCATTTAGCGACTATCAAGGCGGTACGCTTGTGGGAGATCACGTTACATATGCTTCACCGGGCGGATGGATCGTGCAAAGGTTTCTAATTGCACCGGATCTGCAGCGTATTTTTCATTATCGGCATCAGGTTCTTCAAGAGCTCTTTAATCCCACCAATGGAGCGCCGACCATGACGGGCAGTTGCTAATCGTCTGGCGCTCGCTTTCTTTCAATAGCGGCGATGTTACTGATGTAGGTCTTGCTGTCGAACTTACGCGAAGTGCTTGCGAATGACATGTAGCGAATTTTACCGTAGACCGGCCGCTCCGGGCCCCAGGCGCGATCATGCTTCCCCACGATGGCCCATGCGATCCCGGCGTATCCGTTGGGATCCCTTCCGTCCACCTCGTAGCGGTCGTTCAGCCGCACTGCGATTTGATACGCCTCCGCCGCTGAGGGGCTCCACTCGAGGATCTTCTTTGCCCAATACATGCGCAGGTACCCATGCATCCAACCCGTCAATACCATCTGCTTTTGCGCGGCGTTCCACAACGGATCGTGGGTTTCGGCATTTTCCAACTGCTCTTCCTTGTATAGGTGCGCGCGCGCGTCTCGGGCGTGCAGCCGAAGCGTACGATCCGCCCATGGCTCGCACGAGTCGAAGTTGTCATAATTTGGATTGAAGCGCACAAAATTAATCGCCAACTCCCGCCGGACAATGAGTTCCTCTAGAAACGCCTTGCGATCCTGTGGCGGCGCCTCCGCGTCTCGAACCGCGCACGCAACGGTCTGCGGCCCGATATGACCGAAGTGAAGATAAGGTGAAAGCTGACTCGTCCCGTCCAATTCCGGATGATTGCGGTTGGCCGCGTAGTTCTTCAAGCGCCGTTTGATGAACCTCTTTAAGACCACGGCGGCGGCGTCAGCGCCGCCGACGAGCGACGGCACGGCCGCAACCGAACGATCCACAGGTAATCCGTCCAGGAGAGACGGGCTCACCTGGAGAAAGCGCAAGTGGGACGGCATCTTCCACGCAATCTTCGCACGCGGATTGGACATCGGCTTCAGGAATTGCGGCAGCCACTGATGAATTTTGGGCCTGATCGTGCGTGCCGCATAATGCTCCCTGCCCAGAAGCCGCGAAGGGACGATTACGTCGGCGTCGACAGTCCAAAACGGCAGCCGAATTTTCTGTGCCACCTTTGTCTTGCTCAGTTCGGCCTGGCGCATGGGATTTTCATCGCCAATCAGGAGCGCGGGTTGTACCTCAGAGCAAAACCTGAGCAGGCCGTGATCCGGGGAACGGCGCAGCACAAAACCGATCTTGCGCCGCCGCAGCCCGGAAGCAATGTCTTGAAGGCCCCTTAGCATAAAAGCGTAGTGGCGATAATTGGCGTGATGGGCGTGCGCAGTGAGTCCGAAAAACACGACGAGCGGCTTTTCCAGCCAGTTGGCCGTCTTGACGGCAACATTAAGTGCGTGATTATCAAGCGCTCTCTGCGAGCGCTGCATCCAATAGACGACGCACCGGCCACGAGGGTTTGGATTCCCCTTCGTCCTTACAGTCACTCGTGGATCCTGCGCAAGTGACTCAATTGAAGTCATTTTTTATCTCCGTTAGCAACAATGTCACCTTCCACGACGCCAGGTTCCGCCCAGGAGACATCGCTGAGACCTATTGCCCCTGCCCGTACGAAGCCTCGACCATACCGCGTTTTTTCTTTGTGGGTTGACGTGCGAGGCCTTCAGCAGTCGAAATTCCGTCGCCATTGCAAGCGGCCATTGAATCGATAGGATTTTTTTCTCCTAACCCGGCGCTCTTCGGCTCAACTCCGCGATACGTTCCAGCATTTTCGCGAATATCAATTGATGGATAGGATATAGGATATACCAGTAAACCAGTCCTCCCAGGCCTGCGGGGTCAAAGATCGCCGTCTGGCGAATCAGGGATCCGCTCGGCTGCGCTTCGACCTCAAACTCCAACCAGGCGCGGCCCGGCAATTTCATCTCGGCGAAAAGGCGCAGGCGGCGGTTTTTTTCGATGCTTTCAACCCGCCAGAAATCCACCGTATCGCCGATCTCCAATCGCTCGGGATGGCGCCTTCCCCGGCGCAACCCCGCGCCTCCCCATAACAGATCGATGAAGCCGCGTAGCCGCCATAACCGGTCGCCGTAGTACCACCCGTTGGCCCCGCCAATTCGTTCAATTGGTCTAAACGCCATCTCTGGGGAAACCCTTACGGCAACCGTTTTCGAATCGACAATCCGATTGCCGAAACGCACACCGCCCCATACTTGCCTCAGCCCACCCGAGGATAGAGCGTCGGACCACCGCGTAACCGCGAACTCGCTATCTTCATTGACAATCGCGCGGCGAATCATCTGTCGCACGCCTGCGGGCCGCACGGCAAAGGAGCGCAGGGCTAACGGGTTATTGACAACGGTCGCGTTGCGAATGCTGTCGATGAGTTTGCGGCCGACACGGGCGTAAACCGGAGTAACCAACCCTAGCCACAAGCTCGACAGGCGGGGAGTCAAGACCGGCACCGGAATCATCAACCGGCGTAACCCTCTCTGCCGGGCATACTCGTTCATAATATCGCGGTAGGAGACCTGATCCGGTCCGCCAATTTCAAACACGTGACTTCCATTTCTTGGCTGCTCAAGGGCTTCGATAAGGTAGTCTATGAGATTTTCGATGCCAATCGGTTGTGCCGCCACGGAAACCCACCGAGGACAAATCATCACCGGCAGACGCTCGACCAAAGCGCGAATAATCTCAAAAGAGAGACTGCCGGAGCCAATGACAATCGATGCGCGGAACTCGATGACATCGGCCCGGCATGCGCGAAGAATCGCACCGACCTCTTGACGGCTACGCAGATGAGGCGAGAGATGGCCTTCCCCCAAGCCACCCAGGTAAATGATTCGACGCAGTCCGGCTTCGTCCGCTGCCCTCGCGAAGGCTGCGGCCGCCGCGCGGTCCTGCTCCTCAAAGGACCGAGCCGAACCCATTGAGTGCACCAAGTAGTACGCCGTATGAGCCCCAGACATGGCGTTTTTCAGCGATTCGAAATCCTGGCAATCGCCAGCAACGACTTCGGTGGTGGGGGCGACTCGGCCTTGCAATCTCTGCGGACTGCGGGCCAAGCACCGGACGCGAAAGCCCCTATCCTCGAGCGCTCGAAGCAACCTGCCACCCACGTAACCGGTCGCACCGGTTAACAGTATCTTTCGTTTTTCATCCATCGGGGTTTAGCCATTCGCGGATCTCATTGCCAGGCTTGCCAACGGTGCTTCAACGGCGCGCCTTACTCCATTCTTTATAGCTTGAAAATCGGTCGAAACCCAGGACCGGAGTAAATGGTTCGCGGCTAAATGACCGCTGGTCTATCTCAGCGCATCTATCTCGCGACAGAGGGCTGCGTGCCCCTTCGGCGCAGCTCTCATGGGCAAGGCATGGTCGTACTGTTCCGTGTGAAAACGGGCGAGAGAAAGAACAGTCAACGGACGACTCTCTGCGGACGGTGGTGTCTCAGCTTGGCGGACTCCGAGCGCACCGACACGGCGCCGCCAAGAGCGCTAACAGCCATCGGCCACGCTCGGGTTTCTCTGGTGCATTGGCGAATAGCCTTATCGATTCTCATCTGATAAAAATAAAATACCCTGTTGTGGTGGTGCAGAGCGTTTTCCGAAAAACATTCGGTTTCCTCTCAGTCAGCACGAGCCGACCCGCTCACAATATGGAATTTTGATTTCCCTGTCGCCTCGGAGAGGCTGGCGGCACGGGTGGAGCCG
>JBFJTQ010000127.1:0-6831 GCA_041625275.1 Binatia bacterium
CCGCCCCCTACATCGATATGACGCCGGTGATGAAGGACCCGGAGCATGGTTTTTACAATGTGGCCTTTCTGCGCAACATGGTTAAGGGGCCGAGGCGGCTCGGCATTCACATGTCCCCCCGGCACAACTGGCAGATGCACAGGAAAAACGAGGAAAAGGGACAGAACACGCCGGTGGCGATCGTCGTCAGCCACCACCCGTCTTTCTATCTCGGGGCATTGAATGTTTCTCCTTTCGGCGTCGATGACTACGCTCGCATCGGTGCCATCATGGGAGAGCCGCTCAGGCTCACGGCCTCGGAGACTTGGGGCGAAGATTTCATGGTGCCGGCGGATGCGGAAATCATCATTGAGGGCTACGTGCTTGCCAATGTCAAGGAAGTCGAGGCGCCATTCGGAGAGTTCACCGGCTATTACGGTCCGCAGCGGTTGCGCCCCGTCATTGAAGTCACAGCCATCACGCACCGGCGCGATGCTATTTTCCAACACGCCTTCGTCGGTCACCGGGACAACTGGGTGTTGGGAGGAATACCCAAAGAAGGGAGCCTGTTCAATCTGATTCGCGGCATCGTGCCGACGGTCAAGGCGGTCCATTTCCCGATTTCGGGTTGCTGCCGCCTGAACTGCTATATCTCCATCGATAAAAAAATTGACGGCGAGACCAAGCAGGCGGCGCTGGCCGCGCTGGCCGGGTGCGATTTCGTCAAGCATGTCGTGGTGGTAGACGCAGATATCGATGTCTACAACGAGGAACAGGTCATGTGGGCGATGGCCACCAGAGTGCAGGCGGACCAGGATGTGGACATCATCAAGAACGCGAAAGGCAATACCCTGGACCCGTCCCAAACCGACGACATCATGACCACGAAAATGATTATCGACGCAACCCAGCCCGTGCAGAGACCCTATGCGGCACGCGTTCAGGTGCCCAAAGAGGCCCTGAGCAAAACCAGATTGGAAGATTTTATCTCCCCGGACGTTCTGAATCGGCTGCTCAAGGCTTGAAAAAAACTAACAGAACTCGACGCGGTTTTAATCGATAAACGCCACGTATTTCGTGAGACTCGAGATGAAGACAGAGGAGGAACGCTATGGCATTTAGTGACTTACGGGAATTCATCGCCGCCTTGGACAAATCTGGTGAGCTGGTTCGCATCAAGCGAGAAGTGGATTGGGATATGGAACTTGGGGCCATCAGCCGGCGCAACTTCGAACAGTCCGGCCCGGCGCTGCTATTCGAAAAGATCAAGGATTATCCCTCAGGCTACTCAATCCTCAACGGCCCCGTGGCCACTTGGCGACGCGTCGCCATTGCGCTCGGGCTCCCGCCCGACACTTCGGTACGCCAGCTCTACGCAGCCTATGAGGAGCGGCGCGACAAGAAGATCAAGCCGGTCCTCGTCAACTCGGCGGTGTGCCAGGAAAACGTCATGACCGGCTCTCAGGTAGATGTCTATAAACTGCCGGCGCCCATGGTGCACGATGGCGATGGCGGTCGCTACATAGCCACCTGGGACATTATCATCACGAAAGACCCGGACACGGGATGGACCAACTGGGGCATGTACCGTTTCATGACTCACACCCAGAACCTGCTCACGGGGTGGCCGCAAGCCACAAGCCAGCTTGCCATGATGATGAAGAGCAAGTACCTGCCGCGCAAACAACCGATGCCCATCGCCATTGTGAGCGGCTGCGAATCCCTTTGCCATATGGTCGCGACGGATCCCTATAAGCCCGGAGAGAACGAGGTCGAATACGCGGGTGGACTGAGAGGAGCGCCGGTGGAGCTCGTTCAGTGCAAGACCCAGGACTTGATGGTTCCCGCCCACGCGGAGATCGTCATCGAGGGAGAATTGCTGCCCGATCGCATTGCTCTGGAGGGACCCTTCGGAGAATATCCGGGTTACCGCAGCGGCACCATGGGCGAAGGCGTTCTCGTCCAGATCACGGGGATCACGCACAGGAACAATCCGACTCTCACCCTGAGCACCTTGGGCGTGCCGCCTGACGATAGTTCCATCGCCGCCTCTCTGACGGCGGGGATTGCCATGAAGCGGGGACTGAAGCGCCGCGGCGTTCCCGTAAGAGAAGTTTACGTCCCGCCTGAAGGGGTCACCCACCTCATCGTCGTGAGCGTCGAGCGCGGCGGCAGCCAGGTAGCGCGCCAGGTGCTCGACTATTTCACGGCCCGGCGCGTGATGGTTTCCAAAGCCATCGTTGTGGACAAGGATCTCGATGCCTTCGATATGAACCAGGTCATTCACGCCTTCGCCACCAAGTGCCACCCGGGCCGTGGCATAACCCTGGAACATTACGAAGGGCGGGCAAATGCGCTGACCCCATGCTACAACGCCGACGAGCGCCGCAGGCTCAAGGGGGCATCGGTCGTGTTTGATGCCACATGGCCCGACGATTGGGACCCGGAGGGCATTCCTGTGAAGTCGTCTTTTGAAACCACTTATCCCGAGGCAGTCAAGAACAAGGTTCTGGCTGAGTGGGCGAACTACGGGTTGGGAGGGAAACGATGAAAAAAGAATATGTCACCTTCGTGCGTCGGATGCGCGATCTCAACGAAGGAAAAGAAGTACTGTTTATTAAAGACCTCGCCCCCGGGCCGCGAAAGTATGACACCAAGCTGGTGCGGGCGGAGTTGTCACGCCAGCCGAACAAGCTCCCGGACGGCGATGTCCTGTGGATTCGTTCCGAGACCGGCCGGCTCCAACCCGAGCCCTGGGCCATCAAAGTTCTGGAGGAATTGCCTCCCCACGTGCCGGGGCAACCGTGGCAGGATCTCTTTGTTGCCATGAGGCAACTAAAATAAGCCCGCTGCCGGTTACCGGGTTTAGTCCATGGCTCGGCCTTCTCGGCTGACAGATGAAGTCATAGGCAAGTACTTAAGCCAAGGGGTCTGGCAGCCCGTCACTCTTTCGGACCACTGGGACAGGAACGCCAATTGGTACCCTGACCGAGTTGCCGTTACCGATGGAGAGCGCCGCTTATCGTGGACCGAAGCAAAGGTTTGGACCGAGCGGCTCGCGCTCGCACTGCTCGAGCTCGGACTGAAGCGGGATGACGTACTCCTAGTCCAGCTGCCCAACACTATCGAACTCCCTCTCATTAGGGTTGCCTGCGAACGGGCGGGCGTACTTTGCCTGCCGCTGCCGCACACGCTGCGGCAGGCCGAGATGCGCCTCTGTGCGAACCTTACGCGAGCCGCGGCGGCGGTGGTGCCGTGGAAATTTCGCGACTTTGATTACCTTACGATGATTCGAGAGGTGCAGCGAGACTCGCCGAACCTTCGTCACATTATAGTTGCCGGAAACGACCTCCCTGCCCAAGCGGTTTCACTGCATGAACTCACCGCCCGTCCATGGGAGAAGGAAACAGACACAGCCACGCTGGAAATGCGCCGCTACAAGTCGCACGAGGTTTCCCTGATCAACGCAACCACCGGCAGCACCGGCCTGCCCAAGTTCGCCGAGTACACGGCGGCGGCGCGCTTGTTATACGGTCACGCGTATGTGGAAACGCTGGGCGTCACGCCTGAGGACGCAATTGCGGCTCTTTCGCCCGCTGCGGCAGGTCCCAACATTCCCGTTTATTTCGCCGCGCCGCAAATGGGCAACAAGGCCGTGTTCCTGACTCATTTCGAACCCGACAAAGCCCTGGCGCTGATTCAAAAAGAAAGAGTCACAGTGGCCTGTGTGGTTCCCGCCCTGCTGGCGATGTTGGTCAACTCTCCGGCGAGCGCCCGCTACAATCTTTCTTCCGTGCGCTTTTGGGTTAGCGTCGGAGCTCCGCTGGCGCCCAATCTCGCCCGGGAGGCCGAGGGGAGACTAGGCGGTATTGTGATCAATACTTATGGCGCCGTGGACTGGGGAGGTGTCGTCTTCACTTCCCCTTTGGACTCTCCGGAGGTGCGCTACACCACCGTCGGCAAGCCGAGAGTCGGCACTGAAGTTCGCCTCATGGAGCAACATGGCCGCATCGTTCCCTTCGGGTCCGGCGAAATCGGCGAACTCCAAGGGCGAGGGCCCAGTTGCTCAACCGGTTACTACGGCAACGCTGAAGAGAGCGATAAGTCGTGGGCCGCAGATGGTTGGTTATCACTAGGAGATCTCGGCCGCTGGGATGAAAAAGGGAATCTCACCGTCCTCGGACGCAAGGATGAATTGATCATACGCGGCGCGCAGAATATCCAGCCCTTTGAGATAGAGAACCATCTTCTCGCCCATCCGAAGATCAAGCAGGTCGCAGTGGTTGGCATGCCTGATCCCATCATGGGCCAAAAAGTCTGCGCTTACGTGATTCCGCGAACCGAGGACGGAATCACTTTGGCGGAAGTCGTTTCGTTTTTGCGTCTGAGACAACTCGCGCCCTACAAGCTGCCAGAGCGTTTAGAGCTGGTTAAGAGGCTGCCTATGGTGTCCGACACCAAAGTCAACAAGCGAATTTTGGCTGCAGACATCGCAGAGAAACTCAGACAAGGGGCGTGAAACAAAATTCCCCTTCGTTCCCTCCTTTTTCACAGAAGTAACGATCCACAAAGTAAGAGATAATTGCCCTCTATAGCGGTAAGGACAGACCGGAAAAGTTAATTTTGATCCGACAATAACTCACATGACTGCGTGGTTAGCGAGGCCCGCCTAGTCCTCGCTTCGCTCGGAATGACAGATTTCAGATCGCAGATCTCTGATTTGCAATTTGACATTTGCCATTTGTAATCCCGAAGGGCATGCCCACGGTTGTAGGGCTTGCGGGGTCGAGCGCGTCTGAAAAAATGTCGGATTAGGGTTAACGACGAGGGAAAAAGCGCAACAACAGCGCCCTGCTCTTGTTGCGAGAATTGTTACAGCGGCTTTTTATGCCGGCTGATGGCTTCAAGGTCACGCAAGGTTGAATAGAAACTTCGAACAGGCACTACGCCGTCATTGACAAAGTCCACGATTCCGAGCCGAAGTTCCGGTGAATCAAGAAATGTAAAAAACGTTTTATCGTCTTTCGTTCGCCTCAAGTTCAGCAAGTCGAAGTTGCGGCAGCGCAGAAAGCTGGCAAGAAGGGGATCCGAGGTCTCAAATTCGCGCGGCGAAATTTCCGCCACGTCACGTAAAATTCGGCTAGTGTGGCCACGCATTACTGATCCCACGCTACGACCCTCCTGCTTGGTTTTTGGGCTAATGCGTAAGAATTAGACGCAATACCTGCGCCAATATTTCACGTGCCAAATAAGAATATAGGCAGAAACGAATTACATCTGGAATTTCAAATACTTAGATAATTAGTGCAAGAAGGAGCACTCCATGGCCAAGGCTCCTACGGTACAAATTGGTCCAGCTTCTCTGGAGGATTTGCACTACACTGCGGGGTATGCCCTACACGGGGGGATCGACCCGTCGCTTCAAATGACAGGGTGCGAGCGACGGGCCGTTCCGTTCAGGGCTCCCCTGCGGGATGCTTCACGGCACTAAGGGATCGCTCTGAGGTGTTGCTCCAGCTTATTGAGCCTCCGCTTGAACTCTTCCGTCAACTGTCTCCCCTCCTCGGGATTGGCGATCACACGCGGCGTGAGCAGTATGATGAGTTCCGTTTTGTCCGCCGCTTCGCTGGTGGTCCGGAAGAACTGCCCGATTACGGGCAATCTACCCAAGAACGGAATCTCGTTGACCGTCCGGCTTTTATTCTCCGAGATAATTCCGCCGATCAAGAGGGACTGGCCGTCTTCCACGACCACTGAGGTCTGAACGGATCGTTTATTGAAAATCGTCGAATTCCCATCCCCCACGCCGGATTGGTCGCTCGCCTCCAGTTCTATGTCTAGAGTGACTTGCCGCTCCTCGTTGACATGAGGAATGATCGAGAGGATCCGCCCTATATCTCTTCGTTGAAGCGTCTGAAAGAGATTCTCCCCACCGCCCGAGACCCCGGTGATCGTCGCCTGAGTCCCCGTGATGAGCGGGACTTCCTGTCCGATCTGAATTCTGGCCCGTTTGTTGTCCTGGGTCAAAATATGGGGGGTAGCAACCGTGTTGACCTTGGTTTGGAGGGCGACCAGATTGAGAAAGAGGCTGAACCGCTCGCGGTCCACGAAAGTTAGCGTAAACCCCTCGCTGTTGAAAAAGACCGGACGGCGCAGCGGGCCCGCCACACCAAAGGACGATTGGAGAGCGAACTCCCCCACCCTCAGGAACTGCTCCACGCTGGAGGCAAAGCTGTCCGTCAGCGTCACTTCGGCAACCAACGCTTCGATCACGACTTGCTTGGGCGTTATATCCAGCTTCTTTATGATCGGTTCAAGAAACTCATAATCTCGAGCGGTGGCCTTGATGATCAAGGAATTGGTCCGGTCATCAGAGACAATCCGAACCTCTCCGGCCGCGCGCTCCGGTTGGAGCCCAGCTTGCGTGGCCATGTCAGGCGCCGCCTCGCCCTCTCGGTAAGAAACCCCCGGCTTCGGCGGAGGAGGAGGCGGTGGACCACCAACCCCTGGGCTGAACGGCAAGCGCTCAACCGAAATAGGTTTCTTACCCAGCTTCTCTTCCGTAAAGACGGTCATGAGGGTGCCGGCCAATTCAGAGGCACGGGCATTGTTCACATAATAGATATAGATCCTTTGGGCCTCTCGCTGCTGGCCCTGGACGTCCAGGGCCTTCAAGGTCTTCACCACTTCCCGAATAACGGCGGCGGGTCCCGAAAGAATGATCGTGTTGGTCTCGCGGTGACCGATGACTCTCCCCTGGCTCACCAGGGGCTGGAGGATGTTTACCAGACCATCGACAGAAAGGTACTGGAGCGGGATTATCTGAGTGAAGAACCCCATCTCTTGGGTCAG
>JBFJTQ010000128.1:0-6818 GCA_041625275.1 Binatia bacterium
ATGCTGCACGTGTTGACGATACACCCGTTGGGTGAGTTTTTTAGCAGTGGCACGGCGGCGCGGGTGACAAGGAACAAGCCCAGCACGTTCACGTTGAACACGCGGTTCCATTCTTCGATTTTCATGCCTTCCAGATCTGTCGGCCTAACATCCACCGTCGTACCCGCGTTGTTAATCAGCACATCGAGGCGGCCGAACTCCTTTTCCGTCTCCGCCAGCATCGCGCGCACGCAGGCGTCGTCGCTGACGTCGCAGCGACAAAGCAGCGTCCGGGCGCCCGCCGCCTCGGCGGCGCGGGCAGTCACCCTGGCCGCGTCCTCGCTGCGGCTGAAATTGATGACGACATCGTAGCCGTTTCTCGCCAGCGCAACCGCCGCGCTGCGGCCGATCCCCGTGGCCGCGCCCGTCACCAACGCTGCGGGCTTGTCGTTATTCATCTTTCATCCTCGCCAATGTGGCGAAGACCCTGATGTGTTTTTAGTGCCTTCATACTTCGAGTTTCAGCAGCCGCTGCACATTTTGACCAAGAATCTTTTCCTTTTCCGCGCTCGTAATGTCCATCCCCTCGATACTTGGGACGGCGCCCGGCAGATCACCAATGAGTAGCGGGAAATCGCTTCCCAGCACCATCCTTTCCGCGCCGTAGAATTCATACGCCATCATCAGCGCGGGTTTATAAAATGAAACGGTATCGCAGTAGAGATCTTTCAGATATGTGGTCGTCGGTTTCTTGGTTTTGATGCCGCATGTTGGATCATCGTAGCCACGATCGATCCTCCCCGCCACGAAAGGGATACCGGCTCCAAGGTGAGAAATGACGAAGTGCAGCTCGGGGAACCTCTCGAGCACTCCGGAATAGGCGAGGCGAGTCGCCGACAGCATGATGTCGAATTCGAAACCGAGTATGATCGCAAGGCGCCATTCTTGCATCACCTGTGCCCCCAACGGAGTAGTCGGGTGGATGAATATCGGAATTCCCAGCTCTTGCGCTCTTTCATAGACCGGCAGGAGAAAGTCCGAATCCAAGGTCTTGCCCGCCACGTTCGTGAGCGTGCACATCCCTTTGAGGCCAAGATCCAAAACGGCTCGATTGAGTTCTTTTAACGCTAGCTTCGTATCGATCAGCGGAAGCATCGCCAGCGCCTGGAAATTCTTGGGGTATTTGTTCACCACCTTAGCGAGACCTTCGTTGATGATGCGGCTCATTTCGGCGCTTTCGTCGGGGGAAAAACGGTCAACACCCGGGTGCGGTGTGGAGAGGACCTGCATGTCCACGCGGTGTTGTTTGATTTTTTCCAACCTCACCTCACTATCGAAGAAATCTTCCGTTACGGGTCCCGCTCTGGAGCCCATGCTCAGGATAATTTTCTCGCCCTTAGCGTTTTTTTCGATGCGCACGTCTCCCTGTGAGGCTTCGAGTTTTTTTAAGTATTCCTCAGGATAGAGATGGCAGTGAAAATCAATATTCATGGCTCACCCCAACGCTTGTGTTTATGGCAAAGAAATTTTCAATTCACAGGCAGCGAACCTAACACCCGCCGAACGGGACTGTCAAGGCAACACGCAGCAACCTGTATAACGGAAATGGACATTTGCTTGGGCTTGAGGTATTTGGGGTTTGACTCTCGCGGACAGATAATTCAAGGAGGGCCAAGCTCGTGTACACGCGTAAGTGGTCCACATCGGAACGGAAGTACGACGTGATCGTTGACCGCGATGTCAACGTGCGCATGCCGGATGGCACTTTACTGGACGGTAACATCTACCACCCTCGGTCCGACGAGCGGTTCCCCGTGATCCTCGGCGCCCACGCTTACAACAAGGATCTACAGTCAAAGCCCATGCGCCCGGTCGGCTTCACGCCGATGCGCGGTTACATGGAGAGCGGGGACTCGACCTTCTTTGCGCGGCGCGGTTATGTGCACGCAGTCTTCAACGTGCGCGGCAGCGGCAAATCAGAGGGCTTCTACCAGCTCATGGGTCCGGTCGAAGTCCAGGATACCTGCGATTTGATCGACTGGCTGGCGGAGCAGCCCTGGAGTAGCGGCGCCGTCGGAATGTTCGGAGTGTCCTACTTCGCCAAATTGGCCAAAGCCACCGCAGCGGCCAATCCAACGCCTCTCAAGGCGATCTTCGCGCCATTTGCTGGCGCCGACGAATACCGTCACCGGTCATACCATGGCGGCATTTTGGCGCACGGCTTTCTCGCCCACTGGCGCAACAGCTTGCATCTACCGCGCTACCGCAGCCTGTATAAAGAAATGGTGGGGGAAGCGGCCTTTCAGCAGGCCCTCGAACGGGCCAAGCTCGACGAGGAGATCATGGCGATTTCCGTGCTGCGCGAAGCCTTGCAGAATCCCGAGGCGGGAACCAACTCGCTGATCGTGGACGTAGTCCTGAATCCCTTTGATGGACCGTTCTGGCACGCTCGCAGAGCGCGCGATACAAACGCCAGAGTGCCCGCCTACCTCGGCGGTTGCTGGGGAAACTACGGCCTCCATCTGCCCGGCGCCTTCACGGCCTGGAAAGAATGGCAAGGGCCGAAGAAGATGGTGATCGGTCCGGGCATCTATCTCGACCGCCCACTATACCAGTACCAGGACGCGTCGTTGCGCTGGTTCGACTACTGGCTCAAGGGAATTGACAACGGGGTCATGGATGAGCCGCCAATTCGCTGTTTCATCCCGCCCACCGGCGAATGGAAATCGCTGGCCGACTGGCCGCCGCCCGAGGCGCGCTGGATGACTTTTTTTCTCCATGCGGACGGCATCCTGAGTGAACACGAACTCTGGCCGGGAGATGGCGCGGATGCGTTCAACGAATCGAATTTCGAGCATGGCTCGTTGACCTACAGGACACCGCCGCTCGTGGAGAATACGGAAGTGCTCGGACCTAGCGTTCTCACGCTCTACCTCTCCACCACCGACACGGAAGCTCTTGTCTTTGTTACTCTGCTCCTCATCGACCGGGACGGCAAGGAGCATGAGCTCACGCGCGGGTGGCTGCGCGCTTCGCAGCGCCGGTTGCGCGACGACAGCGAGCGTTGGGAGCCGGTGCTGGCGCACGAGGAGCGAGCGGCGCTCGAGCCGGGACAGATTTACAAATTGAAGATTCCGATCGTGCCGACCGCGCGTTTATTCCAGGCAGGCGAGCGCATCGCCATCCGCATCAAAGGCGCCGACGATGAGCCGGCTCTGACTTCCCTCCAGGCACTGGCGCGCAACCACTTGCGGCGCCCGCTTCCCGCGCGCATCACGATTCACCACGACGAGTCGCACCCGTCTCACCTCGATCTGCCGATCACGCGCGGCAATATCATAGGGACGTTCTTCTCAGGGGGAGATATCAGCTCGTTCGCGCTCGCGCGCTAAGCGAAGGCGGCGACTGACGTTATTTCTGATCTCGGCAAAGAGGCGAAATGTTGGCACAGAGCTTGCTGTGTAAGAGTCCGACGGGCCAACGGCTTCGCTCTCTAACCAACACTAGACTCTTAATCGTTGCAAACCTTTGAACCGTTGAACGTTTGAACGGGTAAAGTAATTTCAATGACGCGCGCAGTCGAATCACTCCGGTGTGAAGGTTGAAGTGATTTCCTGATGCCCGCCGTTTTCGCTGAACGCCTCCTCGTAATAAAGACCCAACGCTTCAAGGACTGGCGTGTCCTGAATCGAGAATAGCACCGCGTCTTCCGTAGCTGACGTGTTCGCATGCTCGTGCAGCGCCCAGGGCGGAAGCGCCACGATATCGCCCTTGCCCCAGGTGAAGCGTTTACCGTCAATCACCGTGTACCCTTCGCCCTTGACCACATGACAAACCGCGCTCCCCGTATGACGGTGCGCCTTCGTATGCACGCCGGGCCGCAGCAATTGCACTAGGCAGGCCATCGTCGGCAAAACCGGCCCGCCTGTTTGCGGATGGCGGTATTCCAGCTCAATCCCATCGAAAGGACTGCCTTCATGGTCGCGCAGCGCGCCGAGGGCCTCGTATGTTTGCTCCCAGGAATAAAGCAGCAGCGGCGATGAGCGACGCTTTTCCTTCACCCACGTCGGGCTCAGGTGGGGGTGCCCATGAAGTTGTTTGGAAGCATTGGCCGGACGGGTCGCGGCAACTTGCCGCTCGGTATAGAACTGAAAAAACATCGCTTCCAGAGAAGCAATCAGAGGAATATCCAAACCATCCATCCATACGACCCGCTCCCTGGTTTCGTTACCATGATCATGCCAGGCCCAACTGGGGGTCAGTATCAAGTCGCCGGGCTCCATGTACACCCGCTCGCCGTCAACGGCGGTATAGGCCCCGCTGCCCTCTATAATGAAGCGGATGGCCGTCGGCGTATGGCGGTGCGCTCGGGCGACTTCTCCCGGGAGCAAAACCTGCACGGCGGCGATGAGGTTATTCGTTGTTGCCCAGCGGCCCCCGAGACCTGGATTGAAAAGCTGCAGCGCGCGGCGCTCGTCTCCCACAGGCACGGCGTCGCCGGATTCATCGATGATCGAGGCGAGCAGCGACCACTTCCACATATACGGAATCATTTTGGGCTCAGGGTGAGGCGTCATCTGACTCGCCAGCTCCCAGAGACCATACATATGGTTTGCATGCATGCGCTCGTGAAACGCCTTGCTCAATGACTCCGCTTTCCCTTTCACTTCGGGTTTAGCCATAAATGCCTCCTAACCCACCTCTGGGGGACCTGGGGCCGAGGAAACTGCTATTCAATCGCCAATCGTCGTTCAACAAAAGCGTAAACTGAGGCCGAGCCGATGTCAATTTGAGTGGTGAGATCATACCTGCCTGATTTTGCGGGCCGTACCGGCTCAGATGATTACTCGCGCTTTCCAATTGCGGCTATAAGGACGGCAAGAGCGGCCATCGGCAGAAGCCAAGAAAAGGCGAATTGTTGCTCGTACGCGAATCCTGCAATATTAGTGCTATTCCAGTTCTTGGCGACTTCAGTCAACGCCACCGCTACCGTCGTACCCAAGACGCCAGAGCCCGTCCCAAAGGCGGTGAGCATCGCTGACAGCATTCCGTAATCTCGGCTTGGCACCGTAGCAAAAGCCGCCTTTTCGTTGGCCGGGACGAAGAGTCCAATTCCAGCGCCCAAAACAGACAGAACGACGACGATCCAATACATATCCGAGTCCTCCCCGAGCCGCGCATAGAAGAAAACGCCCAAGACGAGGATGCACAAGCCTAGTAAAGCCACCCAGCGGGAATTATACCGATCCGCCAACCGGCCGCTAACAGGGGAGAGCAACGTGGTACAGAGGGGGAGCGTTGCCATGGCAAATCCAGAGGCGAGTGGCGAGGCGCGAATGACGTTAAGCAAATATAGTGGTCCGAAGATAGAAACGGGGTAGAACGCCAGCGTCGCAAGCATTAGCGCAAGCATTGCTCTTGCGAGCGGAAGGCTCTTCAAATAAGAAAGGTTCATCAAGGGCGCTTCCGCGCGCAATTCTCTCCACACGAAGCTCACCATCCCGGCTGAGGCGAGGCCAAGCCAAAGCGCTATCTCCGTAGCATCCCAGCCCAAGCGCGGTCCCTGGCTGACGGCGATGAGAAGTGAAGGGAAGCCGATGACCAAGGAAACAACGCCCAAGAAATCAAACGATACTTTATGCCGCTCTTCATGGACTTTGAGGATCATGAACAGAGTCACGCAGGTCGCGATCCCAAAAACACAGTTGGCGAGAAACACCGCTCTCCATCCCCAGTGGTGAAGAATGAACCCGCCTATTGTCGGCCCTGTCGTTCTGCCCAACGCTATGGAAGCGACCAGCCAACCCAACGCCCTGCCCCTGCTCTCGGGGCCGTGAATAGAGGCGATGATGGCTCCGGCCAGTGGGGCCGCCATGGCCACGCCGAGCGCCATGACGAAGCGGAACGCCAGTAGTTGCGGGAATGTTCCGGCGACGGCCGCAAGCCCTGCGCCCGCTGTGTATAAGGTAAGGCCTATCTTGAAAATCGTTCCTCTTCCGACGAGGTCTCCAGTTCGTCCGAAACAGAGCGATAGGCTGGAGAGCGTGATCGCTCCCATTAGGCCGATCCATTGGATTGCGCTCAGGGTAACGCCAAAATCTTTTTGGATCGCCGGAAGCGAGATACTGATGCTGCCGACGCTCTGGATATGAAAAAAAGTCCCCAGGCAGACGACGAGGAGAACGCTTAACTCTTTCGAGCGCAAAGTTGGTCCTGATGAAACAAAATGAAGCGCAGTGACGAACTATATACGGATCAAAGAAAAAAAGAAAAGAGATTACACACGAGGTGAATGGCTTAAAAATACAATCATTCGTCGTAATTGTCTGCCCTAACGGCGCCTCTGAGCGATTTTGTCTCAGACCGGCGGCGCTTTTCGGCGACCAGGCGGAGCTTGGCGCGACGGGAACGCTTTCTTTTCTGGCGCCGGATCTTGGCGATCTTTTGCTCCTCCGCGGTTTTCGCTCGCACAAGCTTTGCCTCGATCTTATCCAGCAATATTCTTCGAGCGAGAAAACGATTAAGCGCCTGGGAGCGCTCCTGCTGGCACTTAACACGAATGCCGGTTGGCCGGTGATGGAGCATGACGCAGGTGGATGCCTTGTTCACCTTCTGCCCGCCCGCTCCCGAAGAGCGAACGAATTGTTCGTCGACATCCTTTTCCAGAACTCCCAACGCCTCCATGCGTTCGAGTAGTTGCTTTTCCTTCTCGGTTGAAGCCGCAAAAAGAACCATGGTCGCTCCTATTTTGCCATCTTGACCGTACCACAGAGATGCGGCCGAAAGTAGCTAGACGGCCGCCTCAAGGTGCCCAATGTTGGTCTTCACCGAACCGACCA
>JBFJTQ010000129.1:0-6801 GCA_041625275.1 Binatia bacterium
CGGTGTCATCGTTCAGTTTGGGGGGCAGACGCCCCTGAAGTTGGCCTTGCCGTTGGAGCGGGCCGGCGTAAACATCATTGGCACTTCCCCCGACAGCATCGATCTGGCCGAAGACCGTGAAAGATTCAAGGAGCTGCTCGACAGACTGGGCATCGAGCAACCGGAGAGCGGCGTCGCCCGCTCGTACGAAGAAGCGTTCAAGATCACCGAGCGGCTGGGATATCCGGTGCTGGTCCGTCCCTCCTACGTGCTCGGGGGGCGGGCCATGGAAATCGTCTACGACAGGGACGCGCTCCGCTACTATATGACGCACGCCGTATCGGCCTCTCCGGAGCATCCCGTGCTTATCGATAAATTTCTTGATGACGCCATAGAAGTGGATGTCGATGCTCTCGCCGACGGCGAAGATGTCATCATCGGCGGCATCATGGAGCATATCGAACGGGCGGGGGTTCATTCCGGCGACAGCGCCTGCAGCTTGCCCCCGAAGTCCATCGGGCCAATCATCCAAGACGAAATACGGCGACACACGATCGCCCTGGCTCGCGCTCTGAACGTGTGCGGTCTGATGAATGTCCAATTTGCGGTTCAAGGGACGAAAGTCTTCGTGCTGGAAGTCAATCCCCGAGCTTCGCGCACGGTCCCCTTTGTCAGCAAAGCCATCGGCATTCCGCTGGCGAAGATCGCAGCGCGCCTCATGGTTGGCCGAAAACTCAAGGACCTGGGGTTGACCGCTGAAGTCTTGCCGCGGCATATTTCGGTCAAGGAGGCGGTTTTCCCGTTTAACAAATTTCCCGGTGTCGATACGCTCTTGGGCCCCGAGATGAAGTCCACAGGCGAGGTCATGGGGATCGATCATTCTTTCGGACTGGCCTTTGCAAAGGCTCAACTGGGGGGCGGTATGCGGCTGCCGCGTCGGGGCAAGGTTTTCATCAGCGTGCGCGATGAAGACAAAGACCTATCAGCGGCCATTGCGCGCAAGTTGCATGGAGTCGGCTTCAAGATCGCCGCCACTCGAGGCACCGCCGCCCACCTCGAGGCCTGGGGCATTCCCACCGAGGTTGTGAACAAAATCCAGGAAGGAAGCCCGCATGTGGGAGACGAGATTCAAGAGGGCAATATCGCCATGGTCATCAACACGCCCGCCGATGCTCATTCGCAGGCCGATTCCTATCAGCTCCGCCGTTGCGCATTGGACTACCAGGTTCCATATTTCACCACGATAGCGGGTGCGGAAGCAGCGGCCGAAGGAATCGAATACTTGAAGGAGGGCGATTTCGATGTTCAGGCGTTGCAGGATTACACGCCTGCTTCCGAGCCCTAGCTTCCGCCATGAATCCCTCAGCGCAAGGCCCAACGAATTCAGATTCGCTTCAGTCCTCGACCGGGTTTTGTGCTCGCGAGAGCTTTCGTGCGCTGCAAACCCCGTTAAGATATCTCAAGGGGATCGGTCCCAAGCGCGGCCAACAACTGGAAGTTTTTGGTTTAGAGACCGTCGAAGACCTTCTCTATCATCTCCCTTTTCGCTACGAAGATCGGCGTCAGATTAAAAAGATTGCTGCCGCCATCGTCGGCCAGAACGAAACGTTTGTGGGACGGCTCGATGCCGTCCGGAAGACATATAATCCCCGGCGACGCGCTCAGATGCTCGTCGGAAGGCTATCCGACGACAGCGGCGTCATCGACCTGGTCTGGTACCGCGCGCCGTCATATTTGGTGGATCGCCTGACGAATGGCCAGAGTCTCCTCGTCCATGGCAGAGTGGAAGCGGGTACGGGCCGGCTGCGACGCTTGGTACATCCGGAGTTCGAAACTCTTGGCCCGGAAGAGCATCACGACCTGCCTAAGATACTGCCGATATACCTTCGCCCCGGAGGATTGCCTCTTTCGCTTCTGCGTCGGTGGATTGCCCAATCGCTGGACAGCTATGCCGACAAGCTGGGGAGCTGCCTGCCTCGGGCAATGACGCAGCGTCTAAAGCTCATGCCTCTGGCACAAGCGCTGACCCAGCTGCACCGACCCGCAAACGAAACGGACATGGCCGCGCTGAACGGCTTCGCCTCGACGGCTCATCGTACCATCATCCTCGATGAATTCTTCTATCTGCAACTGGGGTTGAGAATCCGAAAACAGCGCCGCGCCCAGACTCCGGGCATGGCGTTGCGCCGGCGGGAAGGAAAGCTGGTGGCTGCTATGCGTGGACTTTTGCCTTTTAAACTAACCCGAGCTCAAGAACGCGTGTTGGCCGCGATCGATGCGGATTTGGACTCTGACCGGGTCATGCAGCGGCTCGTGCAGGGCGATGTGGGATCAGGCAAGACCATGGTCGCCTGGTTGGGTTCGCTCCGCGTTATCGAAAACGGCTACCAGGCTGTCTGGATGGCCCCCACGGAACTGCTCGCCGAGCAGCATTATCGAAATATCAAAGCCCATGCCGACAAACTTGGGATCAGCGCGGCCCTCATTACGGGATCGCAGTCCGCCAAGGAACGGCGCACTATCCTCGCCAAGATGGCTGCCGGTGAAGTATCGTTCGTCGTCGGCACACATGCGTTGATTCAAGAAAACGTCAGCATCCCGCGAATGGCGCTGGGTGTTATCGACGAGCAGCATCGCTTTGGCGTCCTGCAAAGACTCTCCCTACAGAGGCTGACGGCGGGGGCTCCCGGCATGTCCCAGCTGTCGGGACAACCGCATATGCTGCTGATGAGCGCGACGCCGATTCCGCGAAGTCTTGCGATGGTGCTCTACGGGGACCTCGACGTATCCTTTCTTGACGAGCTACCGCCCGGGCGCACGCCGGTACAGACGAAAGTATTCCAGGAGCAGGATCGCAAGAGCCTCTACACGCTGGTTCTTGACGAGCTGTGCTGCGGTCATCAAGTTTTCGTCGTCTATCCTCTGGTGGAATCGTCGGAGCAGCTCCAGCAGGTGCGCGACGCAACACAAATGGCCGAGAGGATGCGGCAGGGGCCGTTCAAGAGGTTCGGGGTTGGTTTGGTCCATGGAAAAATGACGATCAATGAACGAGATGAGGTGATGCGGGCGTTCAGGGACGGCGTGGTTGGCGTCTTGGTCTCCACCACCGTCATTGAGGTGGGGATTGATATCCCCAACGCAACCGTCATGGTCGTCGAGCATGCCGAGCGGTTCGGGCTCTCGCAGTTGCACCAGCTGCGGGGGCGTGTGGGGCGAGGAAGCGCGCCGGGCCATTGCTTGCTCGTCAATCGCGGGCCGCGAAATACGGTCGCCGAGGAGCGCCTCCGTGTCATGGAGCGCGAACGGGATGGCTTTAAGATCGCCGATGCGGATTTGGCGCTAAGGGGCCCCGGCGAGCTGTTGGGAACACGACAGTCAGGGCTGGGGGATTTTCGTCTGGCCAATTTGATGCGCGATGCAAGGCTGCTCATCGAGGCCCGTCGGGAGGCGGAAGATTGGCTGCGCAACGACCCCGATCTCTCAAAGCCGGAGTCGACGATGCTGAGAGAAATCCTGATGCGGCGCTGGGGGCGGCGGCTTGAACTCGGCGCGGTCGGCTGAGGCGTTTGAAAGAATGGTGGAAATGAATTCTCCAATTTCACCCGCGCCATGCGCCCGCGGCTCCAGCGTTTAGTTGCACGCGGAGAGACGATGGCTTATAAAAAGGATTTGAGGGCTTTTTAGCACGAACTTGAGGCAGAATAGAGTGGAATTCCAGCGCATCAAACGACTGCCTCCATATGTCTTCAGCATCATTGACGGCATGAAAATGGAGGCGCGACACCGGGGCGAAGACATCGTCGACTTCGGGATGGGTAATCCTGACCTACCCACGCCGCCCCATGTCGTCGCCAAGCTGGTTGAGGCCGCCAGCAAGCCCCAAAACCACCGTTACTCTGTCTCCCGCGGAATTTACAAGCTAAGGGTTGCTATTTCCGACTGGTACAAGCGGCGCTACCAGGTGGATATCGATCCCGATGCGGAAGCGATCGT
The DNA here is from genome assembly GCA_041625275.1 of Binatia bacterium. GTDB lineage: Bacteria > Desulfobacterota > Binatia > UBA9968 > UBA9968 > JBFJNS01. The sequence goes on from JBFJTQ010000129.1 coordinate 3,973, forward strand.
GACCATCGGAGCTAAAGAAGGCATATCCCACCTGGCGTGGGCCATTGTCGACCCCGGGGACGTGGTGCTTTGCCCCAGTCCCACTTACCCGATTCACCAATACGCCGTGGTATTGGCCGGGGCGGACCTTCGTTGCATCCCCCTCATGAACAGTGAAGTTTTCTTCGGCCACCTCGAGGAAGCGACCAAGCAGAGTTGGCCGAAGCCCAAATTGCTCATCATTAGCTTCCCCCATAACCCGACCACGGAAGTCGTGGAGTTGGATTTCTTCGAGCGCATCGTGCGGTTTGCGCGGGAGCATGAGATCCTCGTCGTTCATGATTTGGCATACGCCGATCTGACCTTTGACGGCTATCACGCGCCGAGTTTCCTCCAGGTTCCCGGTGCCAAGGATCTCGGGGTCGAATTCTTTTCCCTCTCCAAGAGCTATAACATGCCCGGCTGGCGCGTAGGTTTTGCCGTGGGCAATCGCGACATCATTCACGCCTTGGCGCGCATCAAAAGTTATCTCGACTATGGAATCTTTCAGCCAATCCAGATCGCCGCGATTCACGCACTCAACGGCCCCCAGGACTGCGTCGAAAATATCCGCCTCATGTATCAAAGAAGGCGCGACGCGCTGGTCGACGGGCTCGAGCGCGCTAGCTGGAAGATCAACAAGCCCAAAGGGACCATGTTCGTTTGGGCGGAGATTCCCGAGCGGGCGAAACCCATGGGCTCGGTGGAGTTCTCCAAGTTTCTTCTGCAGGAAGCCAAAGTGGCGGTTTCCCCGGGAATCGGGTTCGGCCAATACGGCGATGGCTTCGTCCGGTTCGCCTTGATCGAAAACGAACACCGCACCAAGCAAGCGGTGCGCAGTATCAAGCGGGCATTGGGCAAGATCTTAGATTAACAACACTGCGAGAAGACCAATCCTCAAAGCAAGCTCTCAAACTTCCATGGAATCGTTGGCAAAACGCCGCAAAGTCGGGATCGGCCTGCTTGGCTCCGGGGTGGTCGGAGAGGCGATCCAACAGATTATCTTCGAAGATCTCGGCGGCAAGGTGGGAAGCGATTTGGAGATCGAGATACGGAAGATCTTTACCCGCAGCCCGCGCGTTAAAAGATGGTACGGCAGGCGCGCATCGCTTTTCACCAACAACCCTGAAGAAGTGATCGACGATCCGGGGGTTGAGATTGTCATTGAAGCGCTCGGCTTCCAGGATCCGTCTCAACTGCCCCTTTTTAGAGACTATATCTTACATGCTTTGCGAAGGGGCAAACCCGTGGTGACTTCGGACAAAGCGGTCCTGGCCCACTTCGGAGAAGAGATTTGGGCCGCGGCCGCACAAAGCGGTCAGCCGCTGCGCTTCGAGGCCTGCGTGGGCGGCGGAATCCCCATCATTCGCTCTTTGAGCGAAAGTTTTGCCGTGGAAAAACCCCAGGCTGTCTTCGGTATCGTTAACGGCACCTGTAATTACATTCTCTCGCAGATGGAGAAGCACTCGAAGCCCTACGCGCATGCGCTCAAGGAAGCGCAGCAGAACGGATACGCGGAAACCAATCCTGCCGCGGACGTGAGCGGCGGCGACGCGGAGGCCAAATTGCTGTTGCTTGTGCGGGTCGCTTTCGGGTTACAGCTGGCGCCGGGAAGCTTATGGCGTAAGGGAATTGAAGAGATCCATGGTATTGATTTTCTCTACGCGGCAAAAAAGGGCTCGAGCACCATCAAGCACCTCGCGGTGGCCAAGAGGAGTCGGGAAACGGTGCAGGTCTTCGTTTCCCCCGTTTTGGTCCCGCACCATCACCTTCTTGCCGGTATTGACGGTGCGACCAATGCTATTTGTGTTAAAGGGCACAAGAGCGCCAGCGAAGATTCTGATCATGATTGCGATTACGTCTTCGTTGGCCCCGGTGCCGGCGGAGGACCGACGGCCGTGGCCGTTCTGGGCGATGTCTGCGAATTGGCTCGCGGTGATCGGGGCCGCTTATGGGGGCTACCAAGCCTGTTCCGGCCCGGAGCTCTCAAAGTAACGGCCGAGTATGATATCGACGGCTCTTTTTACGTTCGTTTTCTGGTCAAGGATAGGGCCGGTATCATCGGCGATATTGGTCAAACCTTTGGCCGGGAGGGGGTCAATATTTCGGAAATTTGGCAGCTGGCTCACAGCCGGGAGGAACTGCGAGGATTGGTGCAGCATTACAAACTCAAATTGAAGGGGAGCGAAGTTTTACCCTTCGTGATCACGCTGGAAAGGGCAACGGTAGGCCAGATGCGCAAAGCGCTGGATACGATTGGCCGCCAGGACTATATGCTTGCAGATCCAGTTTGGTTCCCGATATGGGGAGGAAAGTGACAACTAATAACACCGGGGCCACAGCAACCGTGCAAAACCGCAACATGGGTTCCACCGCTCCGGGGCCGGGTGTGGCGGGCTGGCACTGCGATGACCAGTGCGCCCGTTACGGCGCAACCATTGCCAACCCCTCAAGCGGACCCGTTCGTATGTCAGCTGTTATGAGAAATCTAGCTCAGCTTTTAGGGCGGATGAACTAAAATGAAATACATTATTCTTCAAGGCGACGGCATGGCGGACTATCCGCTGGAAAGTCTCGGCGGCAAAACCCCGCTTGAGGCGGCCCGAACGCCGAATATGGACTGGCTGGCTGGACATGGCGTGTTCGGCATCGCCCATGTCATTCCTGACGGGTTTCCTCCGGGTAGCGACGTCGGCAACATGAGTATCATGGGATACGATCCAACGGTGTATCACACCGGCCGTTCTCCCCTGGAAGCAGCAAGCATGGGCGTCAAGTTGGCCCCAAAGGACATCGCGTTTCGCTGTAACC
>JBFJTQ010000130.1:0-6789 GCA_041625275.1 Binatia bacterium
ACCTGGGGATCGTCCTGCGGCAGTGGCATGAACTCAATCCGACTCTTGGAACCGGTGAGTTCGAGTACCTTGTGAGCGAACTGGAGCACGGTCATTTCGTGTGGATTGCCGATGTTCACCGGCAAATGCTCATTGGACTTAAGCAAAAGCTCAATTCCCCGCACCAGATCGTCGATATACTGAAAACTGCGGGTCTGCTCGCCCCGCCCGTATACCGTAAGCGGCTCTCCTTTAAGCGCCTGGATGATAAAGTTCGGCACCACGCGTCCGTCGCGCATGCGCATGCGGGGTCCATAGGTATTAAAGATGCGCACGATGCGCGTATCCAGACCGTGGTAGCGGTGATACGCCATAGTCATGGCTTCGGCAAAGCGCTTGGCTTCATCGTATACGCCTCGAGGTCCGATGGGATTGACGTTGCCCCAGTATGCCTCGCTTTGCGGTCGAACCAAAGGATCGCCGTAAACCTCCGAAGTCGACGCCAGCAGGTACACTGCCTTCTTGTTCTTCGCCAGCCCAAGCGTATTATGCGTGCCCAGAGCACCCACTTTCAGAGTCGGAATCGGTAGCTCCAGGTAATCCACCGGACTCGCCGGCGACGCAAAATGCAGGACGTAATCCACCGGCGCCTTAACGTCGATGAAATTGCTGACATTATGTTCGACGAATCTGAAATTCGGATGCGCCGCAATGCTCGCCAAGTTGTTGTTCGCGCCGGTAGAGTAATTGTCCATGCAGATTACTTCGTGCCCCTGGGAGAGAAACTTGTCGCACAGATGCGAGCCGATGAATCCGGCACCGCCGGTGATCAGGTATTTAGCCATGGTTTCGCCCTATTGAGTAATAGTGAAAACCCATTTTTCGCAGGGCACCCGGCTCGTAAATATTGCGTCCATCGAAAATCACCGGGCTTTTCAGCAACTGTCTGATGCGCTGAAAGTCGGGGCGGCGAAACTCGTTCCATTCGGTCAATACTAATAAGGCCGAGGCGTTGCGCAGGGCGTCATAATTGCGCTTGGCATATCGAATTCGATCCCCAAAAACTTTTTTGGCTTCGCCCATCGCTTCGGGATCAAAGGCCTGAATGCGCGCCCCGGCTCGAAGCAGCGCCTGGACAACCGTGATCGAGGGGGCATCCCTCATGTCGTCGGTACGGGGCTTAAAGGCCAGTCCCCACACGGCAAAAGTCAATCCTTTCAATCGCCGGCCGAAATGGTCCTTGACCTTGGCCACCAGAATTCCTTTCTGGCTCTCGTTCACCTGTTCCACGGCCTTTAGGAGACGCATTTCAGGGTTCTTTCCGCCCATGCTGATCATGGCGCGAATGTCTTTGGGGAAACAGGAACCGCCGTAGCCGACTCCTGGAAAGATAAAATGCGGCCCGATGCGGCGGTCCAACCCTATCGCCCGGCGCACCTCGCTCACGTCCGCTCCCATCCGCTCACACAATCGTGATACCTCGTTGATAAAAGAAATCTTTGTCGCCAGCATCGCGTTCGCCGCGTACTTGCTCATTTCGGCGCTGCGGCTGTCCATGGTGAGAATCGGATTCCCCGTGCGCACGAAAGGCTCGTAGAGGGCTCTCACCGTGTCCAGCGCTTCCCGATGGTCCCCGCCCAGCAGGACGCGGTCCGGCTTCATAAAGTCTTCGACAGCCGCGCCTTCTTTCAAGAACTCCGGATTGGAAACTACGGCGAAAGGATGGGAAGTTTCGTTTGCCACCCAGCGCTTGATGCGATCCGCAGTCCCCACCGGTACAGTGCTCTTGGTCACGATGATTTTGAAACCGTCCATGGACCTCGCGATTCCCTTGACGGTCGCGCGAACATGTTCGAGATTCGCATGCCCCCTCGCTCCCTGGGGTGTTCCCACGGCAACAAAAATAATCGCGGACCTCTTCACAGCCGAAGCCAAATCTGTCGTGAATGCCAGCCGCCCTTCCGCAATGTTGCGCCTGACCATCTCCTCGAGCCCCGGCTCATAAATGGGAATTCTGCCGCGCTTAAGCATGGATATCTTGTTTTTGTCGATATCGACGCAGATGACGTCGTTACCGCTTTCGGCAAAACATGTCCCTGCCACCAAACCCACGTATCCGGTGCCGACCACAGCGAGCTTCATGCGTCCTTCTTCCCGCTCAAAATCTCTCCCACCACAAATACCGGCTTATCTTGCGATTCATGGTAAGTTCGCGACAGCATCTCTCCGAGAAGCCCCATCGTAATGAACTGAAAACCGATAAAGATCAGCAAGACTGACAACAGCAACAAGGGCCTGCCGCCGATATCCGTATCGTAAACGAGTTTTTGGACCGTCAAGTAAATGGCCAGCAGAAATCCCAACGCGCCGCTTCCGATTCCGAGAAAGCCAAACATATGGGATGGGCGGGTGGAATAGCTACTGAGAAACTTGACCGTCAACAGATCCAGCACAACCCTCAGCGTGCGGCTGATACCGTATTTTGACTTTCCGCGCAATCGCGGTCGATGGTTCACCTTTAGCTCCGTGACGCGCGCTCCCCGCTCGTAGGCGATGGCGGGGATAAAGCGATGCATTTCGCCGTAAAGCTTCAGGCTTTTGGCGACCTCCTTCCGCATGCCCTTCAAGGTGCAGCCGTAGTCGTGGAGTTTGACCCGCGTGGCCCACGAAATGAGCCGGTTGGCGAGCATCGAAGGCAAACGGCGGCTCAGAAAAGGGTCCTGACGCGCGTAACGCCAGCCGCACACCAAATCGCTGCCCCGGTCCAGCTCCGCCAACAATGCGGGAATATCGCGGGGATCGTTCTGGCCGTCCCCGTCCATCATGACAACGGACTCGCCTGTTGCGTGCGCCAGCCCGGCCGCAATGGCCGCCGTTTGCCCGAAGTTTCGCTTTAGGCGGATCACCCGTAGCCAAGGATACTGCCGGTGCAATCGATTGAGCACGGCGAACGTTTGGTCTTGACTGCCGTCGTCAACGACAACGATTTCGAAGCGCTTTCCCGAAGGCTTCACCGCCGCCTTGATCTCTTCGACGAGAGGCTCGACGTTTTCCTCCTCGTTATAAACCGGAATGACAATGGAAAGATCCATCAGTTCAGGTGTGGAAATCCGTCAGGCCCGCAAACTGCTCATAGCGCTCTTCGATATTGGGCAGCGAGACATGGGTCAAACGCTTGACCCCAAAATCTTCGACGGTGAACGAGGCGACGACCGAGCCGTACACGATCGCCCTGCGAATGCCCCTCTGGCTATGATCGCGCGAGCGGGCCAAATGCCCGAGAAATCCCCCCGCGAAAGAATCGCCGGCGCCCGTGGGATCGAAGACCTCCTCCAACGGATAGGCCGGTGTGGCGAAAATGGAGGAATCCGAGAATTGCAGAACTCCGTATTCCCCGCGCTTGATCAAGACGACCTGGGGACCCATTTGGAGAATAGCCCGAGCGGCGCGCACAATATTGTTGTGCCCGCTCAGCAATCTCGCTTCCGAGTCGTTCACCACGAGCATCTCAATCCGCTTGAGCACCTTGCGCAGATCCGTGCTGCTCTCCCGAATCCAGTGATCCATGGTATCGCACACGACCATGCGCATGCGCCGGATTTGATTGAGGACTTCCATCTGCATGGCCGGATCGATGTTGCCGAGGAATACGTATTCCGCATCCCGATAACGGTCCGGCAACTGCGGCACGAATCCCGAAAGTACATTCAGGTGAAGTTCCAGGGTGTCGCGGACATTGATATCCTCATGATACTTGCCGCGCCAGTGAAAGGTGTCGCCAGGCTCCCGCTTCAGTCCTTCCAGGTCGATGCCCCGCTGCACGAATAGATCGATATACTCCTGAGGAAAGTCCTCCCCGACAACGCCTACAATGCGCACGGGCGTGAAAAAACTCGCGGCCAGGGCGAAGTACGCGGCGGACCCTCCCAGGATGCGCTCAGCCGCCCCGAAAGGAGTCTCGATGGAGTCAAAAGCAACGGTTCCGACGGCCAAAATGCTCATAGATATTTTCCAATGATGGGATGCAAATCCGTGCGGACTTTCTTCGGGATCTTGGCTTTATCCGTGATGATGGCATCCCTTAGCGACGTGGCACAGGCACATGACCTCGATTCGGGCAATGCCTCGAGCGTGCGGTGAATGGTTTTCTGCGCCAACTCGATATTCTCTTTCAAGACGGCCAGCACATGCTCGATTTCCACGTCGCCCGCCGCCTCGTTCCAGCAATCGTAGTCCGTCGCCAAAGCCAGCGTGGCAAAGCAAATCTCGGCCTCGCGAGCCAATTTCGCTTCTTGAAGGTTGGTCATGCCGATGACATCCGCACCCCAACTGCGATAGAGATGCGATTCGGCGCGCGTCGAAAACTGAGGGCCCTCCATGCAGAGGTAGACCCCTCGCGGGTGCACGTTGGCCCCTTCAGCGCCCGCCGCATCGACCAGTCTGCGGGTGAGATCCCGACAGAAAGGATCGGCCAAGCTGACATGGGCCACGATCCCCTTGCCGAAAAACGTGCTCGGCCGTTGCGTCGTGCGATCGATGAATTGATCGGGCACCACCACATGCCGCGGAGCAATTTCCTCACGCAGGCTGCCGACGGCGCTAACGGAGATGATTCGCTCGACGCCCAGTTTTTTCAGCGCAAAGATATTGGCGCGTGAATTCAATTCGGTGGGCAGCCAACGATGACCCTTGCCATGGCGCGGCAGAAAGACAAGCTCCGCCTCACCGAGTAATCCTTTGATAAGTTTGTCGGAAGGTTTGCCGAAGGGGGTCTTCACCTCCACCTCCCGAACCTTCCTTAGCCCCTCCATTTGATAGAGACCGCTTCCCCCGATGACGCCGACGATTGTTCTGCCCATGGCGTTAATGCGCGTCGGCCGCCAGCCAATCGCCGCCCCTCCCTCGAAGAAGATGCTCCCCCACTAACTGGCCGCACGCGGCTTGAATGTCATCGCCTCTGGGGCGTCGCACATTGACTTGCACGCCGTGGCTGTGCAGGACCTGCTGAAAACGCACCACATCGGCTTCGCTAGGCCGTTCATAAGCACTCCCTTCATGGGGATTGAAGGGAATCACATTGACTTTGCACTTGATACCTTTCAGAAGCTCGCATAAACGCCGCCCATCGTCCACCGAATCGTTGACGCCGCGGAGCAATACGTATTCGAATGTGATTCGCTTGCGTCGCGGTATGGGCAGCGACCGGCAGCAGTCCATCAGCTGTTGCAAGGAATACTTGCGATTCACGGGCATTAATCGCCCGCGCAACTCATCTGTCGGCGCATGGAGAGATATCGCCAAATTGATGCGCGTTTCCTCCATCAGCTTGCGTATCTGCGGCACCAAGCCAACGCTTGACACCGTGATTCTTCGCGGCGAAATGCCCATGCCCCAGCTTGTGTCCGTCATGACCTCCAAAGCTTTGACTGTATGCGCATAATTGGCAAGAGGCTCGCCCATTCCCATCAGCACCACATGCGTGATTCGGCGCTCGCCCGGCACCCAGCGAGCCGCTTCGAGGATTTGGTCCAGGATCTCAGCCGCTTGCAAGTTCCGTTGCAGGCCCATAAGCGCCGTCGCGCAAAAGCTGCAGCCGAAGGCGCATCCCACCTGAGTCGAAATGCACAGCGTCAGGCGCTTGACCTCGGGAATCAATACGCTCTCGATGCTCCGGCCATCCGCCAGACGAAATAGGAACTTTACCGTTCCATCCTCCGCAACCGCGCGGCGCAGTATTTTTAGCCGGCTGATGGAAAAATCATCGGCCAGACGCGAGCGCAATGAGGCAGACAGATTTGTCATCTCCGCGAATGCTGTCGCACGTTTTTGATACAACCACTGCCAAACCTGGCGCGCGCGATAGGATGGTTGGCTGTGCTCGCCGAGATATGCCTCAAATTCTTTGAGGCTCAAATCTTTAATGTTGGCCTTCATGGGCGCGAGCCCGCGCACGAGTGATTCACATGGAGGTTCGAAAGATCTCCTCCGGCCTGAAGAAGAAGGAGATCTCCGCGGCTGCGGTGTCGGGGCCGTCGGATCCGTGCACGGCATTTTTTTCGACATCCCTCCCCCAGAGCTTACGGATGGTTCCTGCGGCGGCTTTCGCCGGGTCCGTGGCACCCATAATCTCACGGTTCCTCGCGATCGCCCCTTCACCCTCAAGCACAGACACAAAGATCGGACCCGACGACATATAGGCGCACAAACTGCTGAAGAACGGCCGCTCTTTGTGAACCGCATAAAAAGCCTGCGCACGCTCCGGCGTCAGCCGCACCAGTCTGCCGGCCACGATTTTGAGGCCGGCCGATTCAAAAGAGCGCAGAATTTCACCAATGAGCCCCCGCGCCACAGCATCGGGTTTAATGATGGATAACGTGGTTTCGATACTCATGAGTGGCCCAAAACCTCCCGCATCGTGCGACCGATGAAAGCCGGCGACGGTGCCATGCGAATGCCCGCCTTCGTCATCGCTTCAATTTTTTCTCGAGCCGTTCCCTTGCCGCCGGAGATGATCGCGCCGGCATGCCCCATTCTCTTTCCCGGCGGAGCGGTTTGACCGGCGATAAAGCCGACCACCGGTTTCTTCATATTCGCTTTGATCCACGCGGCCGCCTCCTCTTCCGCGCTGCCGCCGATCTCGCCGATCATCACAACGGCCTCGGTTCCCGGGTCGCGATTAAACAGCTCCAGAACGTCGACGAACTCGAACCCGTGCACCGGGTCGCCGCCTATACCCACGCACGTGGATTGCCCATAATCCAATCGCGTCAACTGATCCACTGCTTCGTAAGTGAGCGTACCGCTGCGGGA
>JBFJTQ010000131.1:0-6776 GCA_041625275.1 Binatia bacterium
CGACGAAGCCGCGCCCGAAGCCGACCTCATGGGCGGCCCAGGCGCCGGCAACGCGGCCGCTCAATATTGAAGGTCCAAGCATCGTTCCTTCCAGTCCGGCTTTGCCATTGATGTGGCCGCCGGCCATCCCGGCAACTTCACCCGCGGCATAGAGGCCGGGAATATGTTCGAAATATTTATCCAGCACGCGGCAGCGGAGGTCGGTTTTCACGCCGCCGAAATTCTTGCGCGCCAGCGGGAAGAGCTGGATCGCATAATAAGGAGCTGTGTCGAATCTCTTCGACTGCTTCAGCGACTTGCCGAACTTCGGTTCCTTATCGAGTCCCGCGTCGAACGCTTTGTTGTATTCCTCCACTTCGGCGAGGAACGAAGCGACGTCCACCCCGATCTGCTGCGCTAATTCCTTGAGCGTGTTTGCCTTTTTGATATACGGCGAGTTGTCCAGCAGCTCTTGGACTTTCTCGCGTCTGACCTCGTCTCCTTTGCGGTAGTACGGATCGGCAACTTCCATGGTGGCCGTCATCGGCGTATCGAGAATGGCCCAGGCATGCGGCGGATTCTGCCTGAGCAAGGCGGGCGTAGCCGAGGCGCCGCCGGTCACCGACTCGTTGTGAAATCGGTGTCCTTGCTGATTGAGCCAGATATAGCCCGGCGTGAGCCGAAAAACCAAGCCGCGTCTGCCCCTTGGATCGCGATAGTCCGGAGTTGCGTAAACATAGAACCAGATATGGTCCATATGGGTAAAATAACCATTAACTTCGCGAATCATCTTGTGGCCCAAACCCGTAGCCCCGAGGCCGGAGCCTTCCATGACCTTGAACTGCTTGAATTCCGGTCGGTTCTCCAAAACCATGTCGAGGTTGGAATTGAAGCCGCCGGTAGTCACGACGACGGTCTTACTATGAATTTCGAGGTTCCCGTTTGCCTGGTTTGTGACCGTGGCGCCGCACACGCAGCCGTTTCGCGTTAACAGCTTGCCCGCCGAAGTCGATGTCATGATCTGGATGTTTGGTATTGACTCGGCGGTCTTAATCAGGGCGGTCATAAGCCCCAGACCGTTGTTGTCCGGACGGTGCCAGCGAAGAACCCGGTTGCCCTCCTGAGACTTCAAGTCGACCCATTTGACGCCGCAGCTCTCGGCCCAGTGATACAGGTCGTGAAGCGTGTGCTCAATATAAAACCTGGCCCATACTTCGTCCGCGGCGCCCTGTCCCCATTTTATCCAGTCTTCGAAGGCGAGTTCCGGCGTATCCTCAATACCCTGGGCTTTTTGCAGGGGCGTGCCGACTATGCAGCAACCCCCGCCGGAAATGGCAGCGGTACCGCCCGGAGATTCAGCCTGTTCCAAGACGAGCGTCCTGGCCCCGGCTTTCCCGGCTTCGATGGCCGCGGGAATTCCGGCACCGCCGCCCCCGATAATCAACACGTCGACTTGAAGAGGATTCGCCTTTTCCATAAAGTGCTCCAACCTTTGGTTTCTACGGTTGACCGTTTATCATTCTTTTTGCTGCCCGGTCAAACTGGTGACGCTTCGAAAAACACGCATGCGCTCCAGCCCTATGCATGGAGCACGTGGACCAGCAAGCGGCTGCCTTTGGCTCTGCATTACACTCTCAATCGGTTGTCCGGAAGCCAGCGAGAATCAAGAAGAACTACGGCGGCACGGCAAAGCCCCGCCCGGACGAATCAAACCCCGAGTTGCATTAGTTATATTGCGATGCTAATTGAGAAAAAAGGAATGAGACGCCGTCGAAAATTTATGAACAGTAGTCAGAAAATGGGCCTTCTGGCCATCTTCCTGCTCATTTTCCCCGGATCGGTGAGAAGCTTTGCGGCAGACGGCGACAAATACCCACTGGTCTACAAGACAGTTTTTGGCCTGTTCCTTCACGATCGCGGTTTTGCTAGCGATAAACATGAGGGGGGAGTCGATCCGAATTGGGAAATCCAGTTCAACCCGCCCACCTGGAGAGCCTGGCGCTGGATTGGATCGCCGCAATTCATGGCCGGTCTGACGCCGAATTTCAACGGCGGCACGAGCGTATTCTACGGCGGATTGATGTACGAGCTGAGCTTGTCCACCAACCTCACGGACAGACTCACTTACAATTTGACCAAACACTTATTCATGGCTGGCAGTGTCAGCGCCGCTCTTCACGATGGTCCCTTGCATAAGCGCAAAGACAAGTGTGAAAACCATGACGATTGCGGCTTCGGCTACCGCGTGTTGCCTCGCCTGGCGGGTGAACTGGGAGTTAATTTCGGAAAGAATCACGCCGTTTCTTTGTTTTACGACCATATGTCGCACAAAGGGGTTCTTCCCGGCGAAAACGAAGGCATCGAGCACATCGGCATTCGCTATCATTTTTATTTCAACAAACGTTAACCTGGCGCGTTCAAGTCCAAACGCACTGAGGCTAATACGACATTTTTTCAGAACTGCTCGGCCCGCAGGCCATACAACGGTGGGCATGCCCTTCGGGATTGCAGATGGCAAATTTCAAATTACGGGTGTGGAATCTACGATTTGAAATGTGACAGTGCGAGCGCAACGAGAACTAGGCGAGCCTCGCTGGCCACTTATTTTAGTCATGTGAAATGATGAGAGATTCACGCTAAGCACGGCTTCGTGTCGTGAGCAGTCGGACCAAATCCGCAACAGTCTTGATCTCTTCGGCCTCCTGATCTGAAATCTCGACACCGAACTCCTCTTCCAACGCCGAAGCCAGTTCAACCTCGTCCATTGAGTCCGTGTCCAGGTCTTCCAGAAAGGAGGTGCTCAGACTGATCCGGTCGGGCTCGACGTCATACAAAGGCACTAATCGGTCACTTAGCCTGCGCAAGATAACATCACAGCGCACGCACAGACCGGCGCCGCGAGGTTCATCGGAATCCGACAGAGTTGAATTGCTGCAAACAGCGCAGCGGAGCGAGTTGGTCATAAGAAACTCTTAAAATAAGGGCGAGAAGTTGGATTTCTTCATCTTCCTGGCTCCCAGTGCCGCATTATCCCCGCGGCTACGCTTGCGCCGGTAACGCTGCGCGCTAAAGGTTTTTTCTCGCGCCCAGAGCAGACCGCAGAATCTTTCCCACCGCGCTTTTGGGCAGCGCTGCCGTAAACTCGATCGCATGCGGAACCTTGAAAGGCGCGATTTGGAGGGCAAGATCATGACGGATCGATTCCGCCAGAATTTGGGACGGTTGTTGTCCTTTGCTCAGCACTACAATGGCGCGAATCTTGTTGCCGATTTCGGCATCGGGCTCCGGGATCACGGCGGCTTCGACGACTGCGGGATGTCGCTGGAGCGCATTCTCTATTTCCGTCGGTGAGATGAAGATGCCGCGGCTCTTGAAGCAGTCGTCGCGGCGACCCGCAATGAAATAATATCCTTCTTCGTCCCGATAGGCGAGATCGCCGGTGAAATACCAACCTCCGCGAATAACGGCGTGCGTGCGCTCCGCGTCTCGGTAATAACCGAGAAAAAGACCGGGATCCCTTGTGGAGATGGCGAACAGCCCGAGTTCGCCGCTCGACACCGGTTTCAGGTCGTCGTCGAGGATCGCCACTTCAACTCCAGGCAAGGGCTTGCCCACGGAGCCCGGCTTCACGGGATCCCGGATTCCCTGGCCAACGACCAGTTGATACTCGGATACGCCGTAGTGTTCGTAAAGCTCACAGCCGATCCGATTCTTCCATTCATGATAGGTCGCTTCTCGCAGCGCCTCACCGGTGGCATGGGCGCAGCGGAGACTGCTCAAATCGTAGCGCTTTTCGAAGTCCGCCGTCGCAAGCAAGCGCCGATACACCGTTGCCACGGAATGCAAGACGGTGACCTTGTACTTCTCAATGGCGTTGAGTACATTCTGCGGCGTGACGCGCCCGGAAAGGATCGCACCCGTGACCCCATTACGAAGTGGAAACAACAAATTATGCCCGAGCGCGCTGATGAAACTCCATTCCCCCGTTGCCAGGACGACGTCATTTGCCGCAGGCGGCAGCCGATAACGGTTCAAATCGCCCAGGGCAACGATCCACCGGTGCGCATGGACAATGCCCTTGGCTTTTCCCGTCGTGCCCGAAGTGCAGACAATGAAGGCCGGATCGTTGGCCCTAGTGTCCGCCGTGTCCGCATGCTCTGAGGTCTCTTTCAGAAGCGCCTCAAACGGTACTTCGTTATGTGCGGCGCCTGAGGCACAGATCACCCTCTTGATGGATTTCGCGCCGCTAACCTCGCGAACCGCAGCCGCTCGCGATGCCTCGGTTATGACCCACTGCGGTTCCGTTTGATCGATGATGGCCTCAAGGTCTCCGGCGGCAAGGAGGGAGTTGACGAGAACGGGAATCGCTCCGATCTTGACGACCGCGAGAAAAGAAACCGCAAACGCCGGCGAGTTGGGCATGCGGATAAGAATAAGATTTCCTTTCTCGACGCCTAAATGTGTAAGGTTCGATGCGAGAGCATGAACTTGACTCTGCAGGGATGCGTATGTCATGGCGCCCCCTTCGTGCACCAACGCCCGCTGCGCCCCGAAACCGCGCTCGATTTGACGGTCGAGGACTTCTACGGCAAGGTTGAGGCGCTCCGGCGCGCACCGATATCCGGCCCAGGGGGCATCCGGCGCATTGCCGTGGGACATGTCCTAGCCTCGTTTCTTTTTGTTCGCTCCAGACGACGGAAAAGGGGAGCCGGCATCGTAGGGGTACGTGTAGCGCGCCTGGCGTTTCTCTTTGAAAGCCCTCATGCCCTCCTGACAGTCCTTGGTGCGAGTGATTTCGAGCACGGCTTCGAGTTCTTCGCGGTAGCCCTCGTCGGTTCGATTCCAATTCCAGTACATTTTAACCAGCCGCTTGGCCTGGCGCACGGAAAGGTAGGGATTCATGGCGATGCGCCCTCCGAGAGCAAAGGCCTCCTTGAGCAACCGATCGTGGGGGTACACCTCATCCACGAGGCCGATGCGGTGGGCTTCCTTGGCATCGATGATTTCGCCGGTGAGTATCAAGCGCATGGCTCTACCGATGCCGACCAGTTTTGGAAGATTGCGCGCACCCCCGCTTTCCGGAACAAAGCCGGCGGGCACGGCCACCTCGCCAAGGCGCGCACGGTCCGAGGCCAGGCGCATATCGCACAACGTCGCCATTTCCAGTCCGACACCCACCGCTGGCCCGTTGATGGCGGCGATCGTAACCTGGGGAAGATCTTCGAGCTTCTTCATCGCGCTCTGCAGGACGCGATGCCGCAAATCATTGAAGAAGTATTCAGCCAGCTCTTTATAGGGCCCGGAGATGCCCATGGTGCCCTCGAAGGCGCCCAAAACTTCGCCCTCGGAATGGAGGTCTCCCCCGGCGCAAAAACCACGCCCGGCGCCAGTCAAGATCACGACTTTGACGATAGAGTTCCGCGCGATCTCATTGCACAGGGCGTCGAGTTCGAGACGCATCAACGGGTCCACCGCATTGAGATGATCGGGGCGATTGAGAGTAATCTGTCCAATGCAAGGTTCGCCTGGGTTCATTGGGTTGTCGTGAACGGACCATGTTAAGGCTTTGTAATCCATAAGAAGCTCCTTACAGCTAGGTTGTTAAATTCGAGTCGAAAAGCCGTTCATCCCTTATGATGTCCTAGAGCCCGTTGCCTGTCACTTGTGTTTCCGGTGTTCGTAGTACGAAGTGTTGGGCGGGCACTCCGCGGGCCGCCGGCGTTCACGGGCAATCTGTTCTCCCGTCCTCCAGAATTCGCCGGCGGTGGCCAGTTTTGCTTCCTCGTCGAGTTCATCGTGCCAATCCCCGAGGGAGTAACCGAACCACGGCGCCTCCGGTTCAAGCTTGGGGAGGCCGAGCTTGTCCCACAGCTTGCGCGCGCGCTCCATATACTCCTGCTTCGGGAGGGAAATCGGCGGGAACTTTTCTTTTAGCGTAGCATCCCACAGCAGGCAAGAATCGTCCGCCGATCCGCGCGCATCATGGCGCGGGGCGTGACCGATATCCGTGCCGCGAATAATCTGCACGTCCCGGTGCGGTTGTGAGCGGTAACCGAGAGCCCAGAATACCGCGTCGAGATTCTCAGGATCGATGTCCTCATCCACGGCGATGACGATCTTGGACATGGAGGGTCTAAAGACGACGGCGCCCATCAGCGCGCGCCAGACCTCCGCCGGCTTGGGCGCGCGCATCTGAATGACGGTCAGTTTTTGCGTTGCCGTGAGCGGTTCGTGGAGCATCACGCGCAGGACGCTCTTGACACCGAGCACGTTCCTCAAGTGATCGAGATAGAGCGGCTCATAGGCCATTTTTTTCATCACGCTCGATTCGGACGGTGTCACCTGACTGATGATGGAGCAGAGGATGGCATTCTCTCTGCGCGTAATGGCGCTGACCTCCATGTAAGGATTGTATTCCTTCGGATTGACATGGCCATGAGATTCCCCGAACGGCGCTTCCGGCTCGAGCCATTCCGTTGAAATCCAACCCTCGATGATGATTTCCGCGTCGGCCGGGACCATCAAGGGCACCGTTCGCGCTTTGACGACACGAATCGGCGCTTTCACCAGCCCCCCCGCGACTGCCAGTTCGTCGACATCGTAATGGAGTTTCTGCGCCGCGACGTACGAGATTACCGGCACCCCGCCAATGCACAACGCGGCGGGCATTTTTTCACCGCGGGCACGGTATTTCTCCCAGTGAACGTAGATGCCTTGGCCCAACTCGAGGGAGGGATTGCACCCCACGCGATCGCGGGCCTTGATCATGGCCCGGTAGGTGCCGACATTTTGAATGC
>JBFJTQ010000132.1:0-6760 GCA_041625275.1 Binatia bacterium
GCAAGAACCTGGGCGACGACATGACTCGGGCTGACCAGATTGATATTGTGGCAGCCCTGTTCTTGAAGTTCGAGCATCATGGCTGCCAATTCTTTCGGCCCCACTGAACGACCGATGCCTTTCTGACTGATTTCCCAGTTCTGGCAAAAAACGCACCGCAGATTGCACCAGGTAAAAAAAATGGTTCCGGAACCCCGCCACCCCTTCAGGACATCCTCCTCCCCGTGATGGGGCCCAAAACTGTGCACCGCGGCTCGCTCGCCGGTCCGACAGACCGCCCCTCTAATTGTGAGCAAACGATTGACGCGACAATACCGCGCGCAGAGATCGCATTCTTCCATACGCCGAAACGCCTCACTGACCCTATGATCGAACTGCCCGGATCTAATCAGCGCCAGGTAGCCCGGTTCAGATTCAGAGCCAGTATGCTCTTCGCAGCTTGGATAGAAGTTCTCTCCGCGCATCGTTGTAATGACTTTTTTAATGTGAAAATTCACGCAATCTGTGTACCGTCATACCTTCGCGCCAGAGAAAGGGCTTCCAGCGGCGGACACACCGGGTTCGTTGGGCGCACCGGATCTGGTCTTCGAACAGAAGAGGTTGCTGATCCCGGCACGCTTGAGACGCAGATGAAAAAATAACGCAAAACAGCGACTTTCAAAAGCGATGTAAGCAAATATCGAGACTATTGGAGCAGTCATCAAAGCGTGAGCTGTACCATATTTCGAGCAGGGAATCATAATCCCTTGGCCTTAGCAGTGTCTTAGCCGAGGGTCCCCCAGCTATCCCAGGGCGGCGAAAGATCTGCCCAAGACCGCATCAGACCAAGTTAGCCCTTGGGAGCCGAGTGGGGAGTTTTGCGCGCGAGATTTAGCGCATGAACTAACCGGCAGCTGAGGCTTTCCCCTCGCCTCCCTGGAGAATGGCCACTACCTCCTCATCCGTAACTTGCGTGAAATCAACAAAAAACTGCCCTACCGCAAAGAAATCAGCCGGCACTTTTAAGCAAACCATCGCATCCGCTTCGCGCAACAAAGCCCTGGCCGCCTCGGGTGAGGCAACCGCAACGGCGGCAACTACCTTGCTAGGCTTCCTCGCCCGTACAGCACGTATTGCAGCCGTCATGGTGGATCCCGTGGCGATTCCGTCATCTACTACGATAACGATTCGGTCTTGGGGGTCGATGGGGGCGCGAAAGGGCGTATACTGGGCGCGGCGGCGCCGCAGAATCTCGATCTGCCGTTGCTTTTCCTCTTCAAGGTACTCCCCCTCAACTCCCTTCGCATATTCTGCGAGGAAAACATTGCCGTTTTCGTCGACCGCTCCGATGGCTAGCTCGGGTTGTAAAGGATGAGTGAGCTTGTGAACCAGCACGATATCCAACTCACCATTTAAAATATCGGCGATAATCTTTCCCATCGGTACTGCACCGCGAGGAACCCCGAGAATCAGGGGGTTTTTGTTGCGGTAGAATGCACTTAGCCGCCGAGCCAGTAAACGCCCTGCCTGTTCCCGGTTTTGAAATTGCATGGCCTTCACCCTGCAGTTAGGGGCCCTTCTTGCCGACAACTAGTGCTAGCCCTCCGCCGTTGCAAAAATGAACTTTTGCAGCAGCTTGAGGCGACCAAAGGGCGCGCGGCAGAAACGACGGCCATAACGATGTTAGGATTAATGTATAACCTCGCAAGCCGAGAGCGTGCAGCGACGCCCCAGGAAGCCGCGGCCTGAGATAGGGATCGCGACTGATATGCCGTCTATTTGGCCTCATTGTTTCTTAGCCGAACCCGATCCAATCCATTCAGGATCAATCGCCTGGACGACCTCTTCGCGCAGCCGCGGGTATGACTCGACCAAGCCGGGATGATGTCGCTCCAGAAATGTCTTCATTACCTCAATATCGATTCTGAGAGAGTCAATGGCGGCCGAGAGTTCAAGCTTGATCTCTTTCATCAAGGACACCGTCGCCTCGATTTCTCTATGCAGCAACTGAAAACGCTGTTGGATATCGATGTCTTGCACGAGACACCTCCTATTTGACCATAACCGAGCGGCCTTTTTTCAACGTTTCATGACTATGCGACGCATAGATCGTGCCACCGATGCCCCGTATTCAGATTGGAGTGACAGTCGAATTCCCTGCAGCTTTCCCGTTCACAAGAAAAAAACTGGTTTTCGCTTCGCAATATTGCAAATAAAATCAAGCTCTTCCGCTACCTTGGAAAATACTGACCTCGATCTTGACAGAACTCCAAATCAGTCTTATCTTAGGGCATGCGGTGCTAGTGGCGTTGCAGAGATAGCCTAATACCCTTCCGTTGCTCGAATATACCCCAGACTAAGCCATCGCGAGCATCAAGACACAACAAAACGACTTAGGTTACCGGTATTCAAGCTCTGGGTCTAGGAACCGACAGGGTTCGGCATGAATGTTTGAGGAAGGGGAAACGTCAATCAGGGTAAAAGGCAAATCAAGCGGCACGGCCGGAAGTTCTTGTGAGATGCAGTGGTGCTCTGAAAGCCCAGCCAAATGGGCAGATGGCACTTGGCATCTAATTCGCTCTGCTCCTGGAGTGCGAGGCTTGGAAAAGAATCGGAAGGCTTTTTGCGGCGGGCTCACCTCGCGAGGTGGTTAGGCGCGAGGCCGCGGACCCGCTATGGCCTTAAACCTTGGTGCCATCATGCGGGGATTTCATCATTACGGGATCCCATGGGAGCGGCAAACGGCGGCAATATGCTCTGAACAACCCGCCTCAATTCAAAGCGGCGACAGAATTTAGGAGAATCAAAAATGCACTTAGACATAGACGTTAATCATAATGACGACCTTGCCGAACCTCACAACGACGGACAAGACGATTTCGAGGAACAGGAAATCGACCTTGAGGCGCAACTCTCGTCAAGCGAAGAAACCCAAGAGGACACCGAAACATCTGAGGCAGAGAGCGGACCTCGAAGCGATTCGGTCCAACTCTACTTGCGCGAGATCGGCACCGTAGCGCTGCTTGATCGGGAGCGCGAGGTTGAGCTTGCCATGCAGATTGAAAAAGGCCAGAACCAGGTTTTTGAAACACTTTTCTCTACTCCCATGGCTCTGCGTCAGGTTCTCGAATTGGGGAATGCTGTTGCGGCGGGCCAGCTAGATTTTCGCCAGCTTCTTGACAAACCGGATACCGATGAGGAGGAGAGCGGTGAGAAGCTCGATCCGAAGCCCTTTTTGAAAGCCATTGGCAGACTCCGACGCCTGAGCCGGAACCAGGAGAAGTTCAATCGCGAGCTACGCAAGGCTCGGCTATCGCATCGACGCCGGCTGACTTTGGAAAAAAACCAAGCCGCGCTTACGAAGAAAATAAGTGGGCTTTTTAAGGAGCTTGGTCTGTCCCTAGCCTTGTTGGACAAGATGGTGCAGGAACTGAAGCAGTTTCACGCACAGCTCGTCGATCGTGAACGTGCAGGACAGGCCTTACCCAAGCGAAAACAGGCCTTAATTCAGGACGAGATCTGCAAGATCGAGGAGGCCGTGGGTCTTCCGGGCGAAGCCATTAAGACCAAGGTGCGCCTTATCGATGAAGCGGAAGTCTTGGCAAGCACCGCAAAAAAGGAGTTTACCGAGGCGAATTTGCGACTGGTGGTCAGCGTTGCCAAGAAATACGTCAATCGCGGTTTGAGCCTTATGGACCTCATTCAAGAAGGAAACCTTGGCTTGATGCGGGCCGTTGAGAAGTTCGACTACCGACTAGGGTACCGTTTCTCTACTTACGCCAGCTGGTGGATCCGTCAAGCCATCACCCGAGGTCTCATCGATACGGGCAAGATGATCCGGATTCCAGTCCACCGCGTCGAGATGAGAAACAAAATCATTCAAACCGCCCATCAGTTGCAACGCCAGCTCCGTCGCGATCCTCGGCCGGAGGAACTAGCTGAGGCAATGGGGATGTCGGTTCCGGATTTATTAAAAATTATCCAAACTCAAGGAGAGCCGATCTCGCTCCAAACCCCGGTATGGGAAGATGGCGACCACCTCGAAGATTTTGTTGAGGATCGCATCCACCGGCAGCCTCAACAGGAAGCCCTCGAAGGGACCCTACGTGTTGACGTCCGAAAGGCCTTGGCCATCCTGACGCCACGACAGGAAAAGGTACTCAGGATGCGATTCGGCATAGAAGAAAAGCGGGATTATACTCTGGAGGAGCTCGGAGAAATGTTTGCCGTAACACGGGAACGAATTCGCCAGATCGAGCAAAAGTCCTTGCAGATTCTGCGCAACCCCGACCGTCGGCGGCCGCTCGTTTCGTCGGCGACGGCGATCAACGCCAACGCGAGCCAGAGTTAGGCTTGGATGTCGAGCTTTTCAATTTTCCGGTAGAGCGTCGAGAGGCTCAACCCGAGCAGTTCCGCGGCACGAATTTTGTCGCCTCCAGCTTTTCCTAGAGTGCGCTCAATGTGGCTCTTCTCGTAGAGTTCGACCGCCTTCGTTAGATTGTCTTCCATGCTCAAATCGTCTGCTGCTGAGGACTGGTGCCCCGGCAAGTCGGCCGGTGAAATCCACTCTCCATTGCCGAGAATCATGGCCCGCTCCAGAACATTATCCAGCTCGCGGATGTTTCCCTTCCATGGCAGGGACATAAGGATCCGCATAGTTGCGCTGTCAACGCCCTTGTAGTTCATCTTCATCTCGACGTTGTGCCGGTGAATGAGGTATTCGACCAGACCTGGCAGGTCTTCCAATCTTCTGCGCAGTGGGGGAATGTGGATTTCAAAAACGTTTAGGCGGTAATAGAGATCGTCGCGAAAGCGCCCTGACTCGACGGCGGCATTGAGGTCTCGGTTGGTAGCCGTCAGAATACGCACATTGACTTTGACCGGATTCGCCGAGCCTACGGGCATGACCGTCTTCTCTTCCAGCACGCGCAAGAGTTTAGGCTGCAGACTCAGTGGCATTTCGCCGATCTCATCGAGAAAGATGGTTCCGCCTCGGGCTCGCTGGAATAGGCCCTCCTGCGAGTTGACCGCGCCAGTGAATGCGCCTTTGACATATCCAAAGAGCTGGCTTTCCAACAAGGTTTCCGGGATGGCGCTACAGTTGACGGGAAGAAAAACATTATCTTTGGAAAAACTGTGGCTGTGAATGGTGCGCGCAACGACTTCCTTCCCTACCCCGCTCTCGCCGGTGATCAGCACTGTGGTTGGCGTCGGGGCAACTTTCTTAATCAGGGTCAAGACCTGCTGCATCGCTTGACTGCGCCCTAGCGGCCGCTCCGGCCCAAAGCGGCCGTCGACCTGCCGGCGCAAGATCTGGTTTTCCCATGCCAGTCTGCGGTGCGTCATGAGATGTTCGATTTTGCGGAGAACATCCTCGAATATCAGTGGCTTCAGCATGTAGTCTTGGGCGCCTAGGCGCATGGCTTGTATTGCCGTGTCGACCGAAGCGTGCGCCGTCATAAGAATCACGAGAGTTTGGGGGGACACGTCCTTCACGTGACTGAGGACGGCGAGACCATCGGCGCCTGGCATAATGAGGTCGGTCAGCACGACATCGACGTCCAGCTCGTCCATGAGCGCCATTGCCCTCTGGCCATCCGCTGCCTCGTGCACTTCATAGCCTTCTCCGCGGAGCAACTCGAAAAGGCTTTCCCGGGCGCTCTCTTGATCCTCGGCAATCAGTATTGAACCGGTTGTACTCATGAAATCCCTAACTTCTCACAAATGAAAAAGGAACTTGGAATTTTCGCACGGATGACACAGGGCTGTCGCTTTGACGGTTGACTTGTTGGTTGCTCGCATAACTGAGCAATTCCAAGGCCAAAGATCAAATTAGTTAATGTCACGGGTTTGCGGCAAGTGTATAACGAAGGTTGTGCCCCTGCCCGGTTCGCTGTGATAGGTAATGGTTCCCCCGTGGTTCGTCACAATTTGCCGCACTACGACCAGACCAATTCCGGTGCCCTGATTCTTCGTGGTGGCAAACGGCTCGAATATATTTATCTCAGGAGGAATTCCCACTCCAGTATCGGTGACCTCTACGACGACCATTTCTCGAGATCTCGAGGCTTTGACCGTGATTTTGCCACCGTGGGGCATGGCCTCCATCGCGTTTTTGTAAAGATTCAGAATAGCCTGAGTGATCTTATCAGCGTCGATTGTGACGAGCGGCAACCCCGATTGTAAATGATGTTCAATCTCGATTCGCAGCTCCCTGCATAGCGGTCGCTGCATTTCTGTTACACGTTCGACGATATCCACCAGGCTCGCCGGTCGAAAATTGTATATTTCTTTGCGCGAGATATCTCGAAACTGCTGAACGAGCTGGTTGAGACGGGCGATCTCATCTTTAATCTTCTTGACGCTCGAGGCTATCTGTCCGTTGGATGCGAACGATTCTCCCTCTAGACGTTGCTCCAACAATTGTACGGTTAGATACATGCCATTGATCGGATTGGCAATTTCATGCCCGATTTTTGCGGCTGTGCTGCCGATCACCGCAAGCCTTTCATTCTCTAGCAGCTGTTCCTGTAGTCTGATTTTTTCAGAAATGTCCCTGATAAACGCGGCGTAACGGATGTTATCATCCGATGGTATCTCCGTCACCGAGAGCTCGACCGGGAACAGCTCGCCGTTTTTGCGCCTAGCAGTACCGGTGATGGTCCGGCCGATGTCAACGATATCCGCGTCGCGCTGAGAAACATCAGGCTCGGCAATTAAGACACTCGCCCTCTGGCCCACGATTTCTTGTTGACTGAATCCGAATGTTTGTTCCGCCGCC
>JBFJTQ010000133.1:0-6739 GCA_041625275.1 Binatia bacterium
TCTGTTGAGTTCACTGTGCCAGGCACAACATCTTCGCTGAAATTTATTGACGATGAGAAAGGAACAACGATGAAGACCAAATTCCTGCATGTACTTTCCGCTGTTCTCTTCACCGGTCTGTTAACGGCCAGCGCCGGCTGCTCCACGTCGCTGACAAAGCGGGAGCAAGGCGGCCTGATCGGCGGCGCTCTCGGTGCGGGCACGGGCGCGATCATAGGCAGCACGGTTGGACATGCAGCCGCCGGGGCTCTTATCGGGGGGCCCGTTGGGCTGGTGGCGGGAGCCCTGGTCGGTGATCAATTGATGGCACAAGATCAGCGACTGGATGCGCAACAAAGTGAAATGGATCGGAATCAAACTGAACTCGAAGACTTACGACGTGAAAATGAAAGGCTCAGAAAACAGGAGTTTCCAAGATAAGACGAATCCAATTCGTGAAGAGAGAGGAGGCGTTTAAAAATGTGGAATCGTGAGAGAATTAAATCCACACTAAGTGATTTGATCGTTGCGTTGACCCGCGCGGTTGCTCCGATGGCCCGAAAATCGCTCGGAACCAGTATCCTGAATTTGCCCGCCCCCTGCTGCGTTCCCCTCAATGTACGGCCCAAACCCCGGCCGCCCCATTCACGCTATCAGGATGCGGCAAGGATGTGCCTAGACTCGAGACACCGTCGGCGATGGCCCGCGATCATGCTCGCCATGCTTTTGCTTATCAGTCCAGGAGCGGCGGCCGCAGGACCTGCCGCTGACCAGCTCAAGGGGTCCGTTGACAGGATTCAGTCAATCCTGACGGATTCCGGATTAAAGGGGGAATCGAAAAAAACTGAGCGAAGGCGAAAGTTGAGGGAGGTCGTTTACTCCAGGTTCGATTTCGAGGAAATGGCGAAACGTTCTCTCGGCGCCGAATGGAAAAAGCGCAACCCCGAGGAGAGAAAGGAGTTCGTGCAACTTTTTACCGGTCTCCTTGAAGACGCATACATAGACGCGCTGGAATCCTACAACGGTGAGTCGGTACGGTACATCAACGAACGCCAGGACCAAAATTACACCGAGGTGAACACCAAGTTGGCGAACAGCAAAGGAGAAGAGTTTTCTCTCGATTATCGGCTCCATCATATCAATGGAGAATGGAAGGTGTTCGACGTGGTTATCGAAAACATCAGTCTGGTGAACAATTACCGCGCCCAGTTCCGGCGGGTCCTGGCCAAATCCTCGTACCGGGATTTGATCGAATCCATGAAGGGCAAAGTCCATAGCACCAGCCGTACGCAGAGTTGACGTCAATCCGAAATTGACTCACACGATTGGACGGTCAGCGAGGCCCGGCCAGTCCTCGTTGCGCTACGGCGTGAGAACCCACGCCGCCCTTGAAGGTTAAACCCTTCGCCTTGCACATGAACCAAAAAGGGCTCCAGGCCGGCAATTCTCTTTTTAACTCAAGGACATAGGATTCTTTGACGCGCCCTGGCATAACCGTTGCGATTCCTTGCCCACAATCGTCGCCCGCACCGTATCGAATCGCGGCGCGCCAAAGTTGCAATGCATTAAGGAGGATGACAATGACACCCAATCCGCATTACCGCTGGACTTTCGTAGTAATCGGACTGTTTCTGTTACTCAGCTCAGGGGCCGCGTCCGGAGGAACTGCCGCAGACCAACTGGAATTTCACAAAGGGGGCCCGGTCTTGAGCGCGGCGACGACGATGGCTCCGGTCAAAGCCCGCGCGGCGATTCATGCGTTCAACTTGGATGGCGCGGAAGTAGGGACCGAACTAGGTCTTCATGTCAGCCTGAAGGCCCACGCTTTAGGGTTGAAGGTGCTGGACGAGCTGCGTTTCCGACGTACGGGACTGGTGGTGTCGGTCCTGGTGATAGTGGCGTTGATTGTTGGACTGGTGCTCAAGATCAGGGAGATCGAGAAGAAGCCGAGTTAACGGCGATAGGAAGTGGATGAAGATGGCCAAAGACGAGGTATTGCCAACCCACGATGGTTCGCGCAGGAATTTTCTCAACTGGTTTTTAGGCAGCACGGCGGGCGCGTTTTTTCTCTCTGTGTTGTACCCGTTAAGTCGCTACCTGATTCCGCCCAAGGTGCAGGAATCCACCGCTCGCACGGTGACGCTAGCGATCAAGCCCCAGGAGGTGAAACCCAACAGCGGGCAGATTTTTCGTTTTGGCAGTCAACCGGCGATTTTGGTGAGCACGCCGAGCGGCGAGCTCAGGGCGTTTTCGGCGGCATGCACCCATCTTGCCTGTATTGTTCAGTACCGATCGGACGTGAGCCACATTTGGTGCGCTTGTCACAACGGGCACTTTGACTTGAACGGGAAAAACATCGAGGGGCCTCCTCCCAAGCCGCTCGAAGAGTTCTCCGTCAACGTGCGGGGCGATCAGATCGTCGTGAGCAAGAAGGTCTGAGCATGGAGAACCTGTATTCGAATCGCGGCAAGGTCTGGCACTGGCTCGATGAGAGGATCGGGCTGAAGGATCTGGAGAAGCTGGCCAAGAAGAAGGAGGTGCCGCTTCATCGGCACACGATCTGGTACTACTTCGGCGGCATGACGCTGTTTCTGTTCTCGATCCAGGTGGTCACGGGCATTTTGCTGTTGCTGTACTATCGGCCGAGCGCCGAGGAGGCTTTTGAATCGATTCAGTTCATCATGACCGAGGTTCAATTTGGCTGGCTGATCAGGTCCATCCATTCGTGGTCCGCCAATCTGATGATCTTCGCCATGTTCATTCATCTCTTTAGTGCGTACTTTTTGAAAGCGTACCGGGCGCCGCGGGAGTTGACCTGGCTGTCGGGCGGGGGGTTGTTGGGGTTGGCCTTGGCGTTTGGTTTTACCGGTTATTTGTTGCCGTGGAATGAGCTGGCGTTTTTTGCCACCCGGGTGGGCACGGAAATTCCCGGTGTGGTGCCCGTTGTGGGGTCTTTTTTGCGCCGTTTGATGCGCGGCGGTGACGATGTCACGGGAGCCACCTTGACGCGTTTTTACGGCATCCATGTGGCGATTTTGCCGGCCATCATCACGTTGGTTCTGGGGCTACACCTGTTTCTGGTTCAGAAGCACGGCATGAGCCGGCCGCCCAGCGCGGAGCGCGCCAACAGCGAGAAGCGCACGATGCCTTTTGTGCCCAACTTCCTGCTGCGGGATTTGGTGGGCTGGCTCTGTGCTCTGGGGGTCCTGGCGGCGCTGGCGGCCTATTTCCCGGCTGAATTGGGCAAGAAGGCCGATCCGTTTCAGCCTGCGCCTGCGGGCATCAAGCCGGAGTGGTATTTCATGGCTATGTTCCAGACCCTCAAATACCTGCCGGCTCATATCTTGGGCATTGAGGGAGAGTTGCTCGGGGTTCTGGCCTTTGGCGCCGTCGGCGTGGTGCTCGTTATTATGCCTTTCCTGGACTGGCGTGCGGGCCTGGGCCAATCGACTCGGTTCCCCACGGTCTTTTCCATCGCGCTGCTAGTGTTCATCGCCGTAATGACCTATCTGGGATATACCGTCAGCCCGACAAAGTAATTCCCAGCAGACCATGAGTTTCCACGCCATTATCGGCTCCACCATCTCAACGCGGATTCCGCATCTGAAGATACGGTATGCGCCGAGCCTGGGATGAGCCTCGAGTAGCGAATTCACGCAACCGCGCAATTTCAAAATCGTTGTTGCAACTTGGCAACCCAAATTGCCCTCGCTTTGCATTCGCTTCTCCATGCACTGGCAATGGTCGTCCGCTCAGAGGCAGCGGCCCATTGTTTTCTCTACGAAGGGGGCGTTTCTGGCTTTTCAACCCGGATTCCGCAGTTCAGACTTTGGAGACAAGCGAGAGACGAACCCTTCGCTGCGAAGGCGACGGGCCTGTACCTTGTAGTTTCCTGCGAACTGCGGTGAATGGAGTTGCACATCGAGGTAAAAGGCGACAAGAAGCCAAGCCCCACAATGAGCATTGAAATTGTCCGTTTTTATGCCTTCGCCGCTCCGGGCTCGTCCCTCGGTCGGCACAGGTCGTCAATCTCAACAGCGGAATCCCGGTTCAAAGAATTTCTACTGCGGAATTCGGGCTCATTGGAGAATGGAAGGTGTTCGACGCGGTCATCGAAACCATCAGTTAGGAAACAAAGGCTTGGCCGCCAGGGTTGCCCTGGCGGCCAAGCCTATCACTATGGTGAACCCTGCTACGCGGCCTGCGCTTCCATCTGCTTCGTGTACTTGCCGCTGCGCGCAGCGCTGTTGCACTTGGCGCGGTGGTAGAAAATTTTCTGCGCCGCAGGGACGTTCGCGGCCTCGCCCTTCCATGCCTTGAGCGCCGGATCCTGAAGCGCGCGGGCATACGAGAAGCTGACTTCCCACGGATGCAACCCCATCGTGTTCATGGCATTGAGATGCTCTGTCGCCCTCTCCGCGCTTTGTCCCCCTGATAAGAAGGCGATGCCGGGGATCGCGGCCGGAACAGTTCGCTTCAAGCACCGCAGGGTGCGCTCGGCGACTTCTTCCACATCCGCCTGCTTCGGGCAATCCTTCCCTGACACCACCATGCTGGGTTTCAAGATCATCCCTTCGAGATGCACTCGGTGTAAGAAGAGCGCCGTGAAGGTAACCTTAAGCGTGTGTTCGGTCACTTCCTGACAACGCTCAACGGTGTGCGAGCCATCCAGCAACACTTCCGGTTCGACAATCGGCACGAGTCCGCCTTCTTGACACAGTGCCGCGTAGCGCGCGAGGGCGTGGGCGTTAGCTTCCAGGCAGGTGTAGGTGGGGATACCCTCGCCGATGTTGATGACAGCGCGCCATTTGGCGAATTTCGCGCCCAGTTCCCGATACTCTTTTACCCGGGCGCGCAGCCCATCGAGACCCTCGGTTACCGTCTCGCCGGGAAAGCCGGGAATCTCCACCGGTCCTTTATCGACTTTGATTCCTGGCAGCACACCTTTCTTGGCAAGAAGCTGGGGAAACGGCGTGCCGTCCAGCGCGTTGGTGCGGATGGTTTCATCGAACAGAATAACTCCGGCAATCGCCTCTTCCATGCCTTTGGTCGTGAGCAGCATGTCGCGGTAGGCTTGGCGATTCTTCTCGTTCGACTCGATCTTGATGCTGTCGAAGCGCCGTTTAATCGTGCCAGCGCTCTCATCGGCGGCAAGGATTCCCTTGCCTTTGGCCACCATGGCTTGTGCGACGGTTTCGAGTTCCTGTTTAGACATGGTTGTCGTGCCTCCTTTTGGTCTCAATGGGTTTATTTTACATCCTGGGCGCCCCGTGACAAGCGCCTCGCGCCCCGTTGCGATTGTGAATCGCCGGACGCTTTGCTATGAGATGAAACGACAAAGAAAAAAGAAAATGAAATCCCTACTCGTTCACTGCCTGATTAGCACCGCAAGCCTGTTGGTTGTTGCCTATCTCCTTCCCGGCATTGCGGTATCGGGCTTGGGCGCGGCCTTCATTGCCGCAATCGTCATCGGCCTGGTGAATGCCACGCTCGGATTCATACTGAAAGTGTTGACGCTGCCGCTGAGCTTATTGACATTTGGGCTATTTCTTTTGGTCATCAACGCCCTCATGCTGCAACTGGCATCTTTCCTCGTGCCCGGTTTCTTTGTTGCCGGCTTCTGGTCCGCGTTCTTTGGCGCCATCGTGCTCAGCATAGTCAGCATGCTCCTGCGCTCTCTGCTCGCACCGGAGGAAGATCCCTTAAGCCGTTAGACCCGTCGCGTCGCGCCAATAGCTGGGATCATAAAACCGCTCGGGCGGATCCCAAGGAGGCGCGTAGACTCCCATTTCTCGCCTCAAGCCGATTACGGTTTGTAAGGCCACGGGGTTGATGCGCGCCTTGGGCACCACCTTGCGATACGACTCTTCCGCCGCTTCGCGCTTCAACCGTTCCTTCTCCATGATCAGGGCGACGGTCTCCGCTCGATTCTGCGCTTCCAGCAACCAATCCGTCGCCGCCACCCAGGCTCGAATGAAGCGCACGACAAGGTCCCGATGGCTTTGAAGCCAACTGCGCAATGTCCACCCGCAGGTCAACGGCCAGTGCGGGACGTAATCCTCGGCCCTGGCCAGCAAAACGCCGCCAGATCCAAAGGCCTTATCCGACGATGGCGGCGTCAACATGGCAGCAGCCACGCGCCCCTCAAGAAACGCCTCCAATCGTTTTGGGGAGCTGCCGATGATCTCGACTTCATGCTCCGTATCGTCGATATGGTGACTGCGCAGAATCTTTTTGCGGATCAGGTCCAAATTGGAATCGCCGGGATCGCCCGCCAAAAGCTTTCCCCGCAATTGATCTATAGAGGCGATACCAGGCTGGCCGATCAAGTACGCGCTCAGCCCCTCCTCGGCTTGCATAAAAAGCAGGAAGTCGACCCGATCGGTCGTCGTGCGCGCGATCATGGTATCGGCGCTGCTGAGCGACAGATCCCAGCGCCCTTCGGCCATGCCGCGATTATGATCGGGAGCGTAAGTCGCCTCGTGGAATCGAACCTCCAGCCCTTCGTTGGCAAAGAAGCTTTTGTACTCCGCCACCAGATGAGGCGGCCTGCGGTGGTAGCCGGTTACGTTGAGTATGTCCATCGATCCTCCCCCCGTCTGCTTCTATTACTTTTTGCGCTCATGAGCAATCCAAAACCGATAAGTTTGGTTTCATGCACAAAACGATGTAGACAATAATTCTCAGCACAAGCGTCACAATACGAGGAACATCAACATGAAACTAAAAGATAAAGTCGCACTCATCACCGGCGGCGGCA
>JBFJTQ010000134.1:0-6696 GCA_041625275.1 Binatia bacterium
CAGCCTCGAGTCCATGGATCTGAAGGCGATTGAGATAAAAGCGCACGGTGAAAACTATACCGTTCAGATCTGGAATAAAGGAACATCGGTAGCGATGGATGCCGAGAAGCATTATACGCCCGCCGAGATTAAGCAATTAGAGATTGAAGGACGCGCAAACCGCAAGCCTTTGGCCGGCCCGCCGAATCTCTTGAGGCTCCCTCAAATTCTTCGACTTGCTGGAAATTATGTGGATCGCATGAGTGGACGTCTGCTGCGCGTTTCCTGGCAGGATCAGTCGGATCGAATCCAGTCGATTACGATTCAGTACGAGCCCTTCTCCGGCAACCGTGGTGAACAAGGCGAAACGCAGGCCGCCACCATCGAGGAACTCTGCGTTCACGTTTACAAGCAACGAAAGAAGATCGCTGCCAGCTCCGACAAATATGGCACCCGGCCCTTCGTCAGCGTGGGCAAAGGCAACTGATTTCCCAGCGCTGCTCGTCTACTCGGCATTAGTCGGGAAATCGATCAAATCGTTGTACCCCGCGTCGTTCAGGCGCGGTATTTTATTTCTCCGCCAACAATCGTCATTTCAACTTTGATATCCTTGATTCGCTCGGGCTGGATTTCGAACGCGTCTTCGGCGAGAACGGCCATGTCGGCGAGTTTGCCGACCTCAAGCGTTCCTTTGACGTTTTCTTCAAACCCAACCCATGATGCCGTGGTGGTGTGCATGGCGAACGCTTCGGCGACAGTAATGCGTTCTTCAGGCACCCACACATCGCCCCACCGCATTTTGCGCGATACACAGGCGGCGATGTCTCTTAGCGGATCTACCGGCCAGTAGCCCGGTGAGTCCGAGCCCCCCGCAATGATGACGCCGTTTCGGAGAAGCGTTCTGAACGGAAAAGCCTTGGTAAGCCGCTTTTCTCCCAGACAGTCGAGGATTGCATCGCCGACATAGTAGCCAATGGCAATGTTGGGAATCGCGATCACACCAGAGCGCACCATCCGTTGCATCCGCTCCTGCGTGCTGAGCCAGTTGCCCATATGCTCGATGCGATGGCGGTGATCCTTGCGCGGCGATTTCTCAATCGCATTTTCGTAGGCATCCAGTGCCATGTCGAAGGCGCGATCTCCGATAGCGTGGACGCAGCAACGCAAGCCGGCGTCGTGGCATTTCTGGACGGTCTCGTTCAGTTCATCCTGCTGGATTCTAATGATGCCGTGATTGTGCTCGTCGTCCTCGTAAGGATCGTAAAAGCATGCATTGCGCCCGGTGATGCCGCCGTCAATGCTCATTTTGACGCCGCCCACTCGCAGCCAGTCATTGCCGAAACCTGTGATCAGGCCAAGCTCGATGAGGCTTCGGGAGCCGATGTTGGACTCGATCACACGCGGCAAAATGCTTACGCGCGCATGAAGCCGGCCTTCCCGGAAGATCTCCTGGTAGGCCCGCACGGGCTCTCCGGATCGCACGATATCGTGAACCGTGGTCACGCCCCGCTCCAAACACTGATTAAGGGCGAATACAATCCCGTCCTTGAGTTGCAGGTAGCTGAACTCGGGGGCGGCTTTGCGCAGGATCAATTGTGCCCGCTCGTGCAGTTCGCCGGTGGGCTCGCCCGTTTGCGGGTCTCGTCGAATCGCCCCGCCAGCCGGATCCGTCGTTTCGCGCGAGATTGCAGCGGCGGCAAACGCTTTGGTATTGGCGACGGTGATGTGGGCGCCGAAAGAAATAGAAACGAGATGATTCGGGCACGCGCGGTCCAGATCATGCTTGTCCGGGAAGCGTTTTTCCCTAATACGAAAATCCTGCATCGGGCTGCCGTGTGCAACGATCCAACTGCCTTGTGGAGCCTGTTCCGCTCTTTTCGAAAGCCGCTCCAGGATATCGGGGATCGAGTGTACGTTAGTGTAGAAGTCGCGACAGTCCACGAGTTCCATTTCCGCAGTGCCTTTCTCTGAGAGGTGCACGTGGGTGTCGGTAAGGCCGGGGATGACGGGTCTGCCTTCGAGGTCAATGACCTGGGTATCCGGTCCGGCTAGTCGTTGGAGATCCTCTGACTTGCCGCTTGCGACGATCCACG
The DNA here is from genome assembly GCA_041625275.1 of Binatia bacterium. Classification (GTDB taxonomy): domain Bacteria; phylum Desulfobacterota; class Binatia; order UBA9968; family UBA9968; genus JBFJNS01. Next base: position 2,073 of record JBFJTQ010000134.1, read on the forward strand.
CCCCGGCGCACGCTAGAGCCTCGCAAACAGTCCCGTCAGCGGAAAAAGTGCGGATTTTTCCATTGATCAGAATAAGATCAGGATAAGGTAACGAGTGTTTTTCCATTGAAGAGGGTCCTCCTTGCTGAGTCCAGACACTTAGCTTATTAGGTCCCATGGTTACCTGAAGTCAACAGCTTAGTATACGGGAGCATAAAAACAGGCCTGACTTACTTGCTTGCCCGCCGAAGCACGAGCCATATCCCGGTTCAGCGGTCCTAACAAAAACGCTGTCGTTGCTGCTCCAAGCGCTTACTGGGAGGCGCGGGGTAATCCCCGTAATCTGAAACCGGGCTGGCGGCGGCGACGCTCAAGATTAGGCATTTCTAGAGGAACGAAAGTTCAAAAGGCTAGAATCCGAGGACGGATAACTCAGAGGTTAAAACGGCAGGTCGCGGTTCGGCAATAGGAGGGACCGTTATGGCGCCGGGCACCGGCCGGTCTCGAGGTGGGCGTTAAAGTCTTCTGGGAAAAGCCGCAGTGCGCTTTCGATAGGAGGCCCTGGCATCCCAATAAGATTACAGAAGCCTTTGCCCCGGTTAAAATCCAGCACCTTGCCGAATTGCTCTAGAATCGGCGCGCCGCCCTCGCCCTGCTGGACTTTCTTGAGCAAGAGGGTGAGCGTATTGGTTTCCATCCGACATGCCGGGCATTGACCGCAGCATTCGGCGGCAAAAAATTCGGAAATTCTTACGACCTCTTCGACAATGCATGTGCCCTCGCTGATCAAACGGACGACTCCGCAACCCAGAGAGGCGCCTGCTTCTCGCATAGAGTTGTGATCCAGAGGCGTTGCGATTTTTTCCGCAGGCAAAAACGCTGAAGACGGCGCGGCGGGCATGATGGCTTTGATTCTTTTACCCTCCTTTAATCCGCCACCGCATTCCTCAATCAAATACTGCAGGGGGGTGCCGAACGGCAGCTCGTAGATTCCCGGGCGATTCACCTCGTCGTTCAAGGAAAAAATCATGGTGCCGGGGCTCTCCGAGGTGCCAAAGCTCCGATACCAGTCCGCACCGCGCAGGATGATGGGGCCGACGTTAGCGAGGGTCTCAACGTTGTTGACCGACGTGGGCTTGCCGTATAGCCCAACGCTCACCGGAAACGGAGGCTTCTCCCGCGGCTGGGGCTGTTTGCCTTCGATGACTTCTAACGCCGCTGTGTCCTCGCCTGCAACGTAGTTATGCGGAGCCTTCGTTATTTCAATATCCAGGCCAGTGTCGCTGCCCAGAATATTTTCCCCCCAGTACCCGGCCGCTTTGGCCTCGGTCAATGCCTCTGCGATGCTCTGCATTGCGGCATCGTAGCGGGCATTCACGTAGAGGTACGCTTTGGCGGCGCCGATTGCGTACGCTGCAATTACCACACCTTCGATGACGAGATGGGGAAGGTTCTCCATAAGCAGACGGTCTTTTTTGCTGCCCGGCTCGTCTTCTCCGCCATTCAGCACGAGATAATGCGGTTGTTCGGCGCATTCCCGCGTGAGGGACCATTTTTTTCCCGTTGGAAATGCAGCTCCGCCCCGACCGCGAAGGCCCGCATCTGAAATTTGTTTGATCAGCTCTTCAGGCGCCGTTTTAATGGCTTTGGCCAGAGCTTCGTATCCGCCACGTGCGCGATACTCCTCGATGCCCTCTCGGCTCTCGACCACGCCACGGGGGAATAGAATCCCTTCCATGAATTAGACAACCCCCGTATCCAGAAGTTGATAGATTAGTTCTTTCAAGGACGTATCAATGGTGTCCAGGCGTTTCACATGCGGACCTCCCGCAAGGTGCTCAGTGATCTCGTCAAGATCTTCGATCTTTACTTTCGCGTACCAGCTTTTCTCAGGGTAAAGCACAATATTGGGTCCTTCTTGGCAAGCGCCGAAGCACATGTAGGGTTTGACTTCGACATCGGTCAGCCCCTTTGCCGCTACCCTGCTTGATAGCTCGGCCATGAGCTTCTCTGAGCCCCTGGATTTGCAGTCTATGTTCTGACAGACGAGACAGATCCGCTTCACTGATCTCTCCTTGCTCCGAGGGTCGCCCCAACGCCAAGATTACGAGCGCTGACCGACTCCCTCATTTCATCTGCATTTGCTGGACCCAATCTTTTTCCTTGAAAATAGTTTTTAGGAGTTGCTCATCCTCGGCAGTTGGAAGCACTTCGTTGAGATGCTGCTGGTACGCGTCTTTCGTTAACAACTTGCCGTCGGCGCTGTAAGTCTTGCCCACATGCTCCCCGATGGAGCGGTTGAACTTGAGGTCCGGTGCGTAGAGTTTCGGCTGCCCGTCAGGAATTAACTGATTGAGCTGCGCGATGAGCTTGGAGCATTCCGCCATATAGTGGTTGCGGGCCAAGTCGTTCAACTTGTCTTTGTCTGCCGGGATCTGTGCATCGTCTTCATCAAACCGCCCTTTCAAGCCCCAGACGTAGGCCCAGTGAGCCGAGGAAGAATGATCTGTGCCGAATAGATCAAAAGCGGTCGACAACCATTTATTAAAGTACTTCTGGATGATGGGAATGGGGATTTTCCCGGCTCTCAGGATTCGTGTCAGCCCCGTATGGCCAGTGAACATGTGGAAAAACTCTTCCTTGAGCATCGCCTCTACGCTCTGAGCCAGCGGAGCGAACCCCGAGTGACTGAGCATGGTCAGTTGGTATTTACCATCACGGTCCACAAATTCCGTGTAGGTGAAGAAGTCCAGCCAGTTGTTGACCGGGGCATTAAATGACGCGAGGAGTCGCTCGCCCTTGAACGCCCTTCGTTCCAAAAGTTTTCTCGCCTCGAGTTTTCCAGAATCGCCAAAGTAGTTGACCAGGAGGTAACACATTTGCCAGCCATGGCGCATTTCCTCCCTGTTGACGCGAACAAGCGCCTGCTGATCATACTCTGTGGGAGCCGTATCGAGCAAGTTCTTCTGCTGTTCCACAGAAGCAAATTCAGTGTCTCCTTGATACACGATCAGGTTCAACAGGGCGTCGCGTATCGATTGATTCGGGATCTGACCGACTCGTTCCCACTTGCGCTGTCCCTTATAGTCCCCGAATTCGATGTCCGGGGAATGCAGCTCCCCTAGCTTCGTTTCGAATTGATAGTCGCCCAGGAGCACCGGATCGTAGCCAATGTCTTTTTGCCATTCACGAAAATAGGCGATCCAATCGTCAAAGGTCGAAATTTTTACCATACGCAATTCCTTTCATGCAGGGGGAGTTCGAACGATCGTTCGACTAAAAATATACCTCATGCCGAGGCGAATATCAAACCCTCCATTGCCGCTCGGTTCGCATGTCGATCCCATCCGGTTCGCGCACTAATGGTACATCTCGAGCAACTCGACCATGCCGAGCTCGCGCATCTGCTCGAACAGGTATCGTTTAATCTCTCCCACGGTGTCCATTTGGAGGACGATTTGTGCAACCGATTTCGCCGCCTCGTAGGTCAATGAACGAACCGTCTTCTTGATCACCGGAATGTACAGGGAACCCATGCTGAACTCTTCCAGACCCATACCTAGTAACAAGAGAGCACACAGAGGATCGCTGGCCATTTCGCCGCACATCCCGACTCGTTTCCCTTCTTTCTTGCCCGCCTCGATGGTTGACCTGAGAGCGGCCAAGACGGCTGGATGTAGCGGTTCGTATAGATTGGCCACTCTCCGATTGCTTCGGTCGACGGCGAGGATGTATTGAATCAAGTCGTTCGTGCCTATACTCAGGAAGTCCACCTCGCGCAAGAACCGGTCCACCAGTTGAACCGCGGACGGAACCTCAACCATGATGCCAAATTCCATTTGGCGATCAAACGGAGTGGATTCCCGCTCAAGCTCGTCTTTCGCTTGTGCCAGCACTTCTTTGACTCTGAGCACTTCTTCCAGACTGGACACCATTGGGATGAGCAGGCGAACGCGTCCCAGCGTGCCTGCCCGGAGAATGGCTCGCAGTTGCGTTTTAAAGATCTCTTCGAAATCAAGCGAGATACGAATCGAGCGCCAACCCAGGACGGGGTTTGGCTCTGCGGCAGTGCTGCGAATGTATGACGGATACTTATCTGCGCCAATATCCAGAGTGCGAATCGTTACGGGTTTACCGGCCATCCCTTCGACAACTCTTTTGTAAAGGGAATACTGTTCGTCCTCGCTGGGAAAATCCCGATGGGCTAGAAAGGGAATTTCCGTCCGGTAAAGCCCCACTCCCTGGGCCCCGTGCAGGTGGGCAAAGGCAATATCGCTCAACAGTCCAATGTTGGCGTAGAGCAAGACGCGGTGACCATCCGGGGTTTCCGCGGGTTTATCCTTCAGGGTCTCCAATTCTCGATTGAGGGCCACGTAGTCGCGCTCGAGGCGATCATATTCGCGGGTAATTTCTTGGCTCGGGTTGACGAAAACGACGCCAGAGTTGCCGTCCACAATGACCGAGTCCCCATGGTGCACAGCGTCCAACAGCCCCTCAATAGCGACAACACTGGGAATTTCGAAGGATTTGGCGAGAATACTCGCATGGGTCGTTACCCCCCCCGTTGCCAGCAAAATTCCTCTAAAGCGACCCCCCTCGAGCATACTCAGGTCAGCTGCAGAAAGGTCTTCGGCGACCAGCACCG